>DATDSP010000057.1:0-9408 GCA_035291205.1 Candidatus Nanoarchaeia archaeon
TTTTTCCATTCTTGTTATTATTTTTATTAATTTTATTGCCTCCTCTGGTGGATGCAAAATCATATTCCATTGACAAGGCAGAAATAAACATAATAATTAATCCTGATTCAATAGTTGATGTAAATGAAACAATTTACTTCAATTTTGATGGCAGCTTCACTTTCGCATTTGGTTAATGTTTTGCAGGTAAACAATCAAAACAACTCACCCTGAATAACTACCCATTAACAATTAATTTTATATACTTGTTCTGCCTAATAATGTACATGGGGGATATAATGAGACTTAAACGTAGTGATAAACATAGTGATAAGGTTGTACCTCTGTTTGAGCTTAGAGAAATCTCTTCTTCGCCTTATGCCAACATCAGAAAAAGAGACTGCGCAACAACAACACTTGGCAATCTGGAGAAGGCAGTGATGTTTGCTGTTTCTGAAGGTTTTGTGCCTGAAAAAGTCGGCATCTACGAGTCAACAGGAGGATTGCTATTGTCTGAATTTCGCTCGATAAATGACCTGCTGAATCCTGACAATAAGAAAAAGCCAGGCACTCCAAATTATGGTTCAAAAACCAGAGTTGAATTAAGAGCCAGCCTCAAAGGGGAAAAACGAGAATATAGAACTGGCATCTGTATAGAAGGTGGCAACATAAATTTTTATGAAGATCGCCTATATTTATTGACCGACAAATCAGATCATCAAGCCAGAAAATTTCTTGAAGATTTTGATTATATTCTTGCAACAGGAAAACATCCTAAAAAGAAAACATCATTCGACAGAATGTTTTTCAGGATCAAGAGTTATTTTAATCCCCTGCATCGAACAACAAAATATTTAAACATCTATTTCTGAAAGCATTGCTATGGACAAAAAGAAGCAAAAGAAAATAGAAGAAGAAAAAGCGCAGGTAACAGAATCAGTCAAGGAAGGGAAAAAAGAAAAAAAAGAATTCGGAATTGGAGACAGAATAAAAGTAATCACCAAAGACAAAGAGTTCGAAGGCATTCTTATGCCTGCTTCTGAGCTGGCGGGGGATGTGACTGTTATAAAATTGGACAATGGATACAACGCAGGAATTGACAACAGAAAAATAAAAGAAATTGTTATTGTTGGGAAAAAAAGAGTTGAAGTTAAAAAAGAAAATCAAGAAAAAATAAAAGAAGGAAAAAAAGAAATTAAAAAAGAACAGAAAAAAGAATTGCCGAATCTGCCGATAATCTCAATTTTTCATACAGGTGGAACAATTGCCTCAAAAGTTGACTACAAAACAGGAGGAGTTGTCGCAAGATTCTCGCCTGAGGAAATTCTTGGAATGTTTCCTGAGCTGAAAAAAATTGCAAACATAAGAAGCAGGCTCATCAGGAATATGGCTTCTGACGATATGAGATTTGCACACTACAATATTATGTGCGATGAAATCGCAGGAGAAATTAAAGAAGGTGTTGAAGGCATCATAATAACGCACGGAACCGATACCCTGCATTACACCAGTGCAGCTCTTTCTTTTATGCTCGATAATCTGCCGATTCCGGTTATTCTTGTTGGCTCGCAGAGAAGTTCTGACAGGCCGAGTTCTGATGCTGCTGTAAATCTTGTTTGCGCTGCAAAGTTTATTGCAAACGCAGATTTTTCAGGAGTTGCAATTTGCATGCACGAGAACATAAATGATGATTCCTGCATCATTCTGCCTGGAACAAAATGCAGAAAAATGCACACGTCAAGGAGGGACGCTTTCAGGCCGATAAATTCAACAGCAATCGCGAGAATTATGTATAAGGAGAATAACATTGAATTTTTTTCTCACAATTTTGAGAAAAAAGACAGGAAAAGAAAGCTTGAAGTTAAAAAAATCAAAGAAAACCTGAAAGTGGGAATGCTGAAAGTCCACACGAATATGTACACCGAAGAGTTTAGTGCCTATGAAGGTTTTGACGGCCTGATAATAGAAGGCACAGGACTTGGGCATGCTCCTATTTCTGATATTGATGAGTTTACAAAAGAGCATACAAAAATTTTTGATGCAATAAAAAAAATTGTTGCGTCCGGAACAATCGTTGCAATGGCGAGCCAAACAATATATGGCAGAGTGAACATGAATGTTTACTCGCCTGCACGAAGACTTCAGCAGATTGGAGTTTTGGGAAATCTTGCTGATATGACTCCAGAAACAGCTTTCATAAAGCTTGCCTGGCTGTTGAGCAATTACAGCGGAGAGGAAGCAAAAAACCTGATTGTCAAAAACCTGAAAGGGGAAATCTCTGAAATTGAGGAAAAAGAAGGGTTCCTAATTTGAATGAGTGGAAAATGAATGATAAAAAAGAATCTGAAATTGATTATGAAAAGCTTGGCTTGAAATGCGGGCTGGAGATTCATCAGCAGCTTGATTCAGGAAAGCTTTTTTGCAGCTGCCCTTCTGAATTGGGAGAAAGAAACCCTGATGTTTTTGCAAAAAGATATTTGCGGGCAACAGCAAGCGAGCTTGGAGAAATTGATGTTGCTGCAATGCAGGAAATAGAGAAAGGAAAATACTTTGTCTATGAAGGATACAGAGATTCAACCTGCCTTGTTGAATTTGACGAGGAGCCTCCGCACGAGATGAACAAGGAAGCATTGAATATTGCGCTCCAGACTGCAGTTATGCTGAAGGCAAAAGTTGTTGACCAAATTCAAGTAATGAGGAAAATAGTTATTGACGGCTCAAACACTTCAGGATTTCAAAGAACTGCGCTTATAGCAATTGATGGGGAACTCGAAACATCGCAAGGAAAAGTTAAGATTTCAACCATCTTCCTGGAAGAAGAGGCTGCAAGGATAATCGCGCAGGAAAAAGATTTCACGAGATATCGGCTTGATAGATTAGGAATTCCGCTGATTGAAATAGACACTGATGCAAGCATTAAAAATCCTCAGCATTGCAGGGAAGTTGCTGAAAAGCTTGGAATGATTCTTAGAAGCACTGAAAGAGTGAAAAGAGGGATTGGAACAATCAGGCAGGATGTTAATGTTTCAATAAGTGAAGGAAACAGAGTTGAAATAAAGGGAGCCCAGGACTTGAGACAGATGGCGAAGTATGTTGAGTATGAGGCTCTTAGGCAGAAAAAGCTTGCTGAGATTCGCACTGAGCTTAGGAAAAGAAATCCTGCGCTCGAATTGAAAGTGAGGGAACTGGACAATTTGTTCAGGAACAGCAATGCAAAGATTTTGAAAAATGTTCTGGAGAACAAAGGCAGGATTTTTGGAGCCAAATTGTCAAAATTTTCTGGCTTGCTTGGAATTGAGGTTCAGCCCGGAAGAAGATTCGGAACAGAGCTTTCTGACTACGCCAAGATTTTTGGAGTCGGCGGGCTGATTCATTCCGATGAAGATTTTGAGAAATATGGAATTTCAAGCAAAGAAATCAGTGAATTGAGAAATAAGCTTGAATGTGATGAAGAAGATGCATTCATAATCATTGCTGACGAAGAAGAAAGAGCGCAGAAAGCATTAAGAAATGCATTCAGAAGAGCAGAGCTTCAGCTGAAAACAGCTGTTCCAAAAGAGGTCAGAAAGGCAAATCCTGATGCAACAACAAGTTATTTGAGGCCTATTCCAGGAGCTGCAAGGATGTATCCTGAAACTGATGTGATTCCGGTAGCTCCTGACATAAGCAGGATAAAAATTCCTGAGCTGATAAGCGAGAGAGCTGAACGTTACGGAAAACTTGAATTGAGCAAAGACATCGCATTGCACCTGTCAAAATCCAACAAGAGGGAATTCTTTGAAAAACTGGTTGGCAAATATCAAAATATCGCACCGCAGTTCATTGCAGAAACCTTGATAAATGCGCCGAAAGAACTCAGGACAAGGCTTCAGCTGGATCCTGAAAAAATAAGTGAAAGCCACATTGAACAGGTTCTCAAATTTCTTGATGAAGGAAAAATTTCGAAAGAAGCTGTTTTTGAGATTTTTGTTGAGATTGCAAAAGGAAAGGATAGTGGTGTTGTGAAAAGCTACTTCCTGCTGGCTGACGAGGAGCTTGAAAATGAGATTAAAAGAATAATTGATGAAAATAAGGGAGGGGCTTACAATGTTCTCATAGGCAAGGTTATGCAGCGCTTAAGAGGAAAAGCTGATGGAAGGAAGATAACTGAGCTTGTGAAAAAACTAAGTGGAATTGCTTGAAGAATAAAATAATGAAAAGAGTAATTAAAACCCAGATAAAAAGAAAAAATGTGAAAAAAAGCTTGTTTTCCAAAGAAGAAATATTGAGAATCCCAAACCTGCTAACACTGTTCCGGCTAATGATACTTCCCTTCTTCATTTATTATTTAAACAAAAGCCTGCTTGTATCAGCACTGCTGTTTTTGGCGATGATGCTTCTTGACAAGGTTGATGGGGTTGTTGCCAGATTTTTTGGAAAAGAAACAAGATTTGGAAGGTTCTTTGATGGGTTGGCTGATGCAATAATAATGTTTTTCTCGCTTGTATTCTTATGGTGGTATAGCTATCTGAGTGTTTTTCAGGCATTCTCAATAATATTCGTCGGATTCGTGGGAGCAGTTATAGTATCTTTAAGAATAATGAAGAGGGTTGCCTTTTTCACAGAATCAAGAACATACCAGAAGGTTGCTGGTGTCTCCATTTACCTACTTATTTTCATTTCATTATTCAAAATAAATCCTATCGCCATCAATGTAATTTTTTATGCGTCCATGTTGTTGAATATTTACAAAATTTATTTGGACAGCAGAAAAGCAGTTGAAGAGTATTCCAAATGAGCTGGGAGTGAGCTGAATATTTAAGGCCATCACAAAAAAATCAGCTGGAAAAACTCGAGATTTTTCTGCCACCTCTAAATGAGCAGAAAAAAATATCATTAATATTATCCACAATCGACAAAAAACTTTCAATTCAGCAATCCAAAAAGTCAAAACTTGAGAGCATTAAGAAAAGCCTGATGAATGATCTTTTGACAGGCAAGAAACGAGTGAAGGTAGTACAATGATGCAACTGTACGATAATTTCGTATCTTTCGGGTTGAAAAAGTCGCTAAAAAGTCGCTAATATGTATGTACTTACATAACATTATGGTACTATTTATTCAAAGGGAGGTGCAAAATGACATATCATAACGCTTTGGTTGTTTTTCAGGACAAGAAAATACGAAGAATTTGGCATGATAATGAATGGTATTTCTCAGTTGTAGATGTAGTTGAAGCTCTTACTGATAGCCCAAGCCCAAGACAATACTGGGGGGTTTTAAAAGGAAGAGAAAGTCAGTTGTTAACATTTTGTTTACAACTGAAATTACCCTCAGCTGATGGCAAATTTTACGCAACTGACTGTGCTAATACGAAGAACATGTTCCGTATCATCCAATCAATCCCCTCACCAAAAGCTGAGCCGTTCAAACAGTGGCTTGCCCAAGTTGGTTATGAGCGTGTTGAGGAGATACAAAACCCAGAGCTTGCCCAGGCAAGAATGAAAGAACTTTACAATGCAAAAGGCTATTCTGATGATTGGATTGAGAAAAGAGTCAGAGGCATAGCTGTTAGGCAAGAGCTTACTGATGAATGGAAGAAAAGAGGAGTCAAAGAAGACAAAGAATACGCAATTCTCACTAACGAGATAAGCAAGGCAACATTTGGCAAAACTGTTGAAGAGTACAAGGAGCTTAAAGGGATTAAAAGAGAAAATCTCAGAGACCACATGGATGATTTGGAGCTAATATTTACTATGCTTGGAGAAGCTTCAACGACAAAAATCACAAAGGGCAAGAATGCGCAAGGTTTTGTTCAAAGCAAAGATGCGGCAAGAAAAGGCGGCAAAATAGCTGGAGACGCTAGAAGAAAGCTCGAACTTGAATCTGGAGAGCGAGTAGTCACTTCTGAGAATTATTTTGATGAACCAGAAGTGCAGAAAAGAAAACGACTGAAAGAAAAATGAACCAAACACTTAAAAAACTCGGAAAAGAAGAATTGTATTCGCTTCTGCTTGAGCTATCAAGCCTAAACAACTTTCAATTCGTTGCAGGCATAAACAAAAAGACCAGCACTCCATGTGAAGGGAACTTCTGCTCTGTAAAACCACCTCTTGACCGGCCTGCCGTCTTTCTCGTAGATTTCATAAAATGTTCCGTGCTTAACTACGAGCTCTGCTATTCTTGACATGACTGCAACTGCTTCTTTTTTTCTACCAAGCCTGTTTTTTGCAATTGCTGAAATGCATCCAAGCCATATCCAGGAAACTGTGCTGTTGTGATAGTCGCCGAGCCCTATCATATGAAGCACTGGATGAGCAAACATGAAATGATATGGAGGATAGTTTGTCTTCGAGGGATGTGGTTTGCTTATCCTGAATTTTTTCAGACAGTTAATAATGGAATGTGATTTTTTTCTGCCGGCAATTCCCCAAAGAACAGCAAGCACATTGCCGTCAGTAGAAAAATAATTGTACTTTTTTTTCCCATCAATCCAATCAATATAATACTGCCCGTTCCAGAATTCCCTGTTTATCTTGTTTTTTATTTTTTCAGCAATAATTGAGTATTTGCTGTGCTCAAATTTTTTTCCCAGAATTTTTGAGATTTCGGCTATTGATTTTGCTGCTTTGAAAAAACACACATTTGTATATAGAACATTTCCATGCTTCTTCAGCGAGTCAGCCCAGGTTGAGTAATGCCCTTCTTCAATAAGCCAGTCATTGTTGTAATCTGTTGAAATAGCCCATTCAACTGCTTTCTGAATATTTTTGTAATGCTCTTTAAGAAAATTTATGTCACTTGTTTTTTTCACATATTCTTCAAAAATCATAGGGAGAAGAAGACTTGAATCAGGAGGATAAGAAGTGAATTTGTCTTCCAGGTAAACTGGATTAATCTTTTTGCTCCAGTTTAAGCCGAAGAACTTAAGATAAAAATTACCCTGCTCAATTTTAAGCGGAACCTGTCCGTTCTTTTTCTGAAATCTTATGAAGAGAAGGATGTTTTTTCTCACGATGCCGGTATCCCCCAAGCTTAATGCTCCGAGGCTTGCAAAAAAGCTGTCTCTGCCCCAGTAATCACCAAAATGCCCCTTTCCTGCAAGAAGCCCCTCGTGGCTGTTTCTTTTTTCATAGCAGGATCTTAAGTCACGGACAGCAATTTGATACGCTTCGTTGATTCTTTCAAATTCACTGCTCATTTTTTTAAATTATTTCTTTTTTTGTTGTTCTTGCTGTTAGATAATATTTTATTTAAATGTATGTGTTCTGTATAAAGGAAGATTAGCCCTATGAATGTCCACAGCAAATCCCTCAATCTGATCAGCAGGCTGACTGCCAGGCCTAGTGCTGCACCCATGCCAAGCAAGGAAAAAAGGGAAACCTGGCCTGCTTCGAGGCTGCCAAGCGATGCAGGTGAAGGCACAGCGTATGACATTGATACAAAGAAAATTATCAGGAATAATACCCATAACGGCACGCTTACGTTTATCGACTTGATGAGAAAAAAATATTCAAAGAACACTGAGAACCAGATGAGGAACGACATAAGGATAAGACTAAGCACGATGAACTTTTTTGTATGAAAAAAATGTGCAGTCTGCTTCTCGATATTTATTATAGTTGTGCTATGTTTTTTGAAGAATTTCAGTTTGTGGAAGCCTGACTTTTTCAGCAGGCTGCTGACAATCCTTGTGCCTGTATAGAAATAATAGAAAATAAGAATAAGAAATAGCATTATTATTGCTGAAAGAATTGTCAGAATTGCGTCTGCTTTTTTTGGCAGTGCAAAATGGAATATCAGTATTGCCGAACTTATGAGTATAAATGACGAATCAGGAACGAGCTCAAGCGACTTTTCGACAACAAGAGAAGTGTAAGCCCTTGCTGTACCGACATTATGTTTTTTCAGCAGTATCGGCCTCACTGGTTCACCAGCCATCTTAAAGCCCGGAATAATATAATTTACACTGTTAGCTGAAAGCTTGTATGAGAAAAGTTTGTTAAACGGTATTCTGCTCTTCAATAACCCCAGTATTATTTGCCATCTTAGCACAAACAAGGTCATTGTTAATATTGTGAAAAAAAGAAAGATAAAGAAGAATCCTGCGTTGAAAGATGTGAAGTATGCCAGCGCCCTTCCAATGCCGAAATACAGCATTATGCCTGCTGTCACTGCCAATCCAACTATTGCTAATATGATGAGCCATATTTTTTTCATTTTAATTCACTACAGGTATATAAGCGAGCCTGGAGGGACTTTCAATGCATGACATTTTTTACTCATTGCGCTTTTGAACCCTCGACCTAAAGCTTTCACCTTCTGCTAACTCTCTTTCACTATAAACTCGAGTACATTGCATCAATGTGTTTGTCACTGAGCTCTGAAATCACGAGTTCAACAGTCTACTCCGAGATTCGTCATCAGGCTTAGGAGGCTTTCGCGCTATCCAAGCTGCGCTACAGGCTCGTATTTTAAGTTTTACAATGAGCATATTAATAATTTTTGCAATTTTTGGGTTTGTTGAGAAATTAAAAAAGATGATTTGCTGTTTTTCAGAGCATCAAAGATGCCAACGCAGTCTTTGGAATGTGGTTTTACAATTTTAACAAAAGAAAGACAACACACCTTAACTTAGCATTAGCCTTCCGCCACATTTCACTTTCTACAACGCAACATCGACCTTTGGTCACTTCAACTTTGGCTTATCTTTTTCTTTTTTCTGAGATTCTTCCTCGGACTCAGGACGACAGCCAATTTTTTCCAAAAAAGCCCCTAGTTTGGTATAGTGAATTCCTTCCAAAATAGCGATAGATGGACACCAGCCTGTAAAAGCAGAAAACACCATTTCGGATCCAGCGAAGATAGTCAATATCAACCAAATTCCGTTGAAGAATAGGGTTAATAAAGCGCCTGACACTATTAAAAAACCAGCCATTATTCGCATCCCCCATATGAGTTGAGTGCACTTCACTAGTTTTTTAACGAACAACCGTATAAACGCGATGAATAAACCTCCCTTGCGTGATAGTCCAGATAGCATGAATTCAAATCCAATCACCAATACAATATAAAGAATAATCTTGTTTTTTGTAGAACTCCAGATTATGGCGAGGAGAACAACACTAAACCCTGATATTACCCTGCCAATTTTTTCAGCTGTGATTTCTTCAGGCATATCTTCAGGCATAATTTCACCTGAAAACAATTAGTTTGTTTTATTTATAAACATTAGTAACTCCTGACGTGAAGTTATAGAAATTATCCTGAAAACTGTGCGAATAAAACTATGCAAATAATATGTGTTATGGGTTAATATGAAACCCTCTCGCTTCGCTCGCCAGCATCGTCCTCGCTGTTCGGTGTTTTATTCTCAGGCTCTGCGTTCCCGCAACGTCTTTCGCCCCGTTGACAAGCGATATACTGCATAAAGCAGTATTTCGTGGCTGG
>DATDSP010000058.1:0-19546 GCA_035291205.1 Candidatus Nanoarchaeia archaeon
AAGGGCAAAGGAATGCCTTTGGGCAACTTGACAAGCCAGTTCTTCGCTAATGTTTATCTGAATGAGCTTGATCAGTTCATTAAGCATAAACTTAAAGCGAAGTATTACGTACGATATGTTGATGATTTCCTGATTCTTGACAGTAACAAAGGGACACTCAAAAGGCACATTCTCGAAATCAATGTGTTTTTGGCAGATAAGCTATCATTGCAGTTGCACCATGAGAAAACCAGAATAATCAGATTAGAGCAAGGGGTGCCTATGCTTGGATTCAGAATATTTCAATATCATAAGCTGATACAAGTGAGAAATATCAGAAAATTCAGAAAAAAGCTTGCAGAAATGCTTAAAGATTTCAACAATCAAGAGACTGAGTATGATGCTTTCTATGATTTTGTTGAAGGATGGATAGCATATTCCAAGCACGCTAACACCCATAACCTTAGCATAAGATTGCTTGAACCGGCAAAGGAAACAATGTTAGCCAATCTATCCACAAAAGAAATAAACAGATTTGAAAGGAATCAACGTGCAAATAGCCATTTACCTTAACCAATTTAGGTTTTTGCCTTAATTCGAATTCAGTTTGAATTCAGAAAATATCACCCAAAAACAATCATCCTGCTGTCTCGCTTGCATTTCTCAGTCACAGAATCAAAATAAGTCTTTAATTCATCTTCTTTCATTAATATTTTTTTTCCTTCATGGGTTTCATAAAACTCGTACTGGTGATTTTTGTAGCCGGAAACCAGCACATAGCTTACGTCGTGCTTCTGTTTTCTCATAAGCCCTGTGTCTATCCGAAGCATCACTATTTTGTTTTTTAACAGCAAATTTTTGACTTCCCTGAGGTCAAAATTCCTTATTTCGATGTCAACACCTGATTTTTTCGCATCACTGTAAAGAATTTTTGCGCTGAAAGTAGCTTCCTCAACATCTTCTTTCGTGAACCTCTTGAATTTGTAGCCGGGAAACTTGTATTCTGGATTTCCCACGACAACATTAACAACGATGCCCCTTTCATGAGCTATTTTTGCAAGGGCAAATATCGAACACCATCTTGTCGGCAGGACAACTGTCTTGTGCCATATCCTGAATTCGTTCTCTCTTGTCAGCTTGAATGTTGGATCGAAATGGTTCAGCACTATGAGTAAAGAAGCAGGTCCTAATGTGTATGCTGTTGTTTGTTTGTAGGATTGCAAAAGCTCACCGTTTGACAATTGGCATTTTATGACTGGGATGATTTTTAATGTTTAATAATGACTCGTAATAAACATGTAAGATTGTTGTATTTAAAAATTTTTTTGGGAAATTATTAAAAACTGGCGGGTTTAATACCCCTGACTTTAGTCCGACAGTTTTTAATTCCAAAAACTCGCGATTAAGCGAGGAGCGTAAAACCGCAGGCTTTAGCCTGCGGATAGCTCCGAGCAGCGAGTTTTTGTTATTTTCTTGCTATCATCACAGGAATCATCCCGCCGTTTTGATGTATGTTTGTTTTTTGAGAGCCGCTTGATAATGGCTGATATCTTGAAAGGTAACCTCCAACATCAGACCAGATTGCTTTTGTTCCTGGATTGTAAGTGCCGATGACATAAACTGAAATATCATAAATCGCATTTTCCTTTTCTCCATTAATTGGATTGACTTCAGTTACTGCCGGAGGGATTCTTTCTTGTACAAGGCTGTCTTTTTTCTTTAGTTCATCTAAATTTTTAGTGATTTCTTCTCCAACGAATACTCCCTTGCCAGCATGAACGTTATTGACTTTGACAACGTATAATCCTGGATTTTTCCGAACTTTGTGAGCCGCATCAGCAATTTTATCTAGTGGAAGGAGCATACCTCTCAACGTGCCGTTTCCATTATAATCTGGCGAGTAATTTTTTATGAAATCATAGTTGCCAAACAGTGCAAGCAAATTTCTGTCTTCAAAAGCATTATGAACCGGCGAATCATACATTAATGTTTGTGAATTAAGCAATTCCTCTAAAAAGTCAGCTCTTTGAGTAATTGAACCTAATGTTGAAATGCATTTAAAAAAAACAAAGTCAACAGGTATTCTTCCATTAGTTCTCAAACATAATTTTCCATCCTTGAAATGAAGATATTCTTCTATTTCCCTCTCTTTGATTACAACCGGATTAAGCCCTTGTTCTTTACATTCTGCAATCAAATATTTATCTTCAGCATCCAACTCTCTGTTTGAATACAACAAGACAAAATTTTTCCCAAACTTTTTGAAATGGTCAATGTGGCTTTGTACTGGGCTGATGTAACAAAGCTGCTCATTTAATTCAGGATTTGCTTGTTCAAGCGATTTTGACAATATAGCAGCATCACCGTAAGCACCGTATTGAACTGCATTTATTTCGATAATTTTTAATCCATCCTGAAAAGGAAGGCAGTCTACTCTCATGCTGAAAGGAATGATTTTTTTTGCTGGTTTTTTATCTGTTATTGCTCTTATAGCATTAACCAAATCAGAAGAAGGATAATCCTCAAAGGAATTTTCATAAGCGGCCCTCACTAATACCTCAGTGAGATGCTTCATAGCTGTTCTTATTTTCTGGTGCAGGTTTTGAGAAATGATGTGTGGTTTGTAAAAAGATTGTTTTATTCCTTTATCATATTTATTTTCTTCCAGTTTTTTTGCAAACGCTTCTTTCCTGGCAAAGAATTCATCATCTTCTGAACAAAAAATCCTTGAAAGCGTTTCTTCCAATTGTTCTGTTGTTTCCAGCACCATTTTTGTAATACCTGAAAATAATACCTGAAAATATATCTTAAGATTATCTAAACGGCATCTGTCTAATGCCAAAAGCCCGCTTCAATTAACCCGCTTCTTTTTGCACTGTGTTTTTCTTGTCTTCACAACACAACAATTCCAATTAAATCAGCATCTTTGCTGTTGTAATTTCCTGGAGTTCCTGAAGTTAAATCCTGATAATCTTTCAGAGAGATTGAATATTCAACACCTTTTTCGAGATTAACAAATGTTGCTTTTCCATCGAGCAAAATGTACGTACGTTGCGGTATTTTATGTGAAATACGTGAATCGCTATACTTACCATATATCATTTCTGCATATGCTCTTCTGCCTGTAGCATCATCCAAATTAACAACAGGTAAATTACTTATTCTCTGTTTCACTTTTTGTTCTATATTTGTGTCTTTTTTTGTGTCTTTTCTGTCGTAGCTGTTCATTTTTATTCCTCTATTGCTTGATTATCGATAAGCTAATTTGTCTGTTCTTTCTGTAGTGATGTTAAAAAAAACATCTTCACTGTGCCTGATGGCATTATGGATTGCTATGAAAGTTAATAAGTCTATTTCTAAATTTCTTTCCGGATTTTTGATCAACACTCTGCCATTTAATTTGTGTACAAATTTGCGTTCAGGTGTTTTTTCATGATAATGATACATGCTGCTAATGTCACTTGCAACAACTCCTGCAGTTATTTCCCTGTTGCACATATCGCATTTTTCAACTGCATCGCTATTATAGATAATAGTATAATGTGCATTGACTCCAGGGAACATCAAAACAGGTTGCATGTATTGGACTAAGTCGTTGAGGTTTTTGGCTTCCATAAAATGTACACCATCTTTGAATTGTTTTATTCTTCGTCAGCTTTCATTATTTCCATTTTTATCACGCTTTAATTTTAAAACAGTTAATGAGTGTGAAGTTCCTGCTTTTTTGTAGCAACTGCAATTGTTCGCGTATTTCTCGGCATCCTTCTTCAGCACCCATCATATTGGTGGATTCTTGACTGTGATTTTTGATTGACTTATCTAATCTTTATACCAGTGAATCGATGCTGTCCAAATGATTCTCACGTATATACATTCGATGCAAAGCCAAAACAGTCAAATTGCCAGGTGTTGTTCTGGTTGGAATATAACTCTCTGGTTTATCTCGATTAGTAATTCCATCTCGCACAGCATACGTTATATCCTTAGTTATATCCTTAGGATTGTGCGGTGCTTCATCCCCGTTTTCACACATTTTTGTGTACATTTTGTTTTCCTCCAAATCCTTAATTTTTATAAAATAAGGTAATTTATATTGTAAGAATACTAAACAAGTATAAGAATGTTTCGTTGAAATGATAGAATAGCTTTATTTTTCCTCAAATTACTTAAAATAAATCATTTTAAGTCTTAATTTTCATTTTAAACTATCTATTTGTTCTTCTTTTATAATCATTCAAAGCCAAAATATTACATGGAAAAAATATAAGTTAAAGAAGCAAAATAAGATAAATTAGAATAGCTCAATTGCTTTTGTTTTCAGTTGCTTCTTTTCTTTGTAATCTTCAGATGCTCCAGAAAATATTCAAGGCAGTCAATTGCGCAGAATGACGCTTTTTTCCTGAAATCAGGAGGACCAAAATTCAGAGTAAATGTCTCGTGAGTGTAAGGGCTTATTGCCTGGCCGCAGCTCACACATATCCGGCTTTCCCTTGCTTCAAGCTCCTTAAGTTTTTCATCAACAATTTTTTTTACAAGAGCTCCTCCGGTATCGAGATCTTTTTTTATTCTTATCAAGTCATCAAAGTCAATTTTCTCCAGCACATCATGCATTCTTTTTTCCATTATTTTTATCACCTCATAAAATTAAGCCAGTGGTTCAGGCCTCGCCTTAAGCCTGAGAACACCCCACTGGCTACGACGTTTCTCGCCAAAAAACGAGCGTGACATGATTATTTTTTTTCCCCCTTTTTTCTTCTGAGCTCCTCAAATTCAACATACCACTTGCTTTTGTCAGCATCAAAAGTAAACACAATGCTGTATTTCTTCTTGAAATCCAGCGCAAAAAGAAGAGGCATAGGTATTGTTGTCTCGAAACTGCTTCCTCTCTTGTAGAGTTTTCTTCTGAATTCAGCCATTTTTATTATACTTATTTTATTACTTTAAAATATACTATTTTATTTATAACTTTTTATATTATTTTTTATACTTTAAAAAATACTTATATATAAATGTTTTTATTAAAAACTGGCGGGTTTAATACCCCTGACTTTAGTCCGACAGTTTTTAATTCCAAAAACTCGCGATTAAGCGAGGAGCATAAAACCGCAGGCTTTAGCCTGCGGATAGCTCCGAGCAGCGAGTTTTTGTTATTTTAGAAAAATTTAATAATCTCTTAAAATACACAGATCTTCATGAAATTCGCAATAATAACCTCAATAAAGGATCAGGCAGGAATAAATATCCACGATTCCCTTGTAAAGAACCATGGATTTTCAGAGAACGGGACTCTCGATGGAAACAGCAAATATTCCCTTGAGTTGAAAAAAAATCCTGTTGAGCTGCTCACAGTAAAAAAAGAATCTGTTTTTGAGAAGGACATTGATAAGAGAATAGATGCTGATTATTTCATCTTTGCCACGAGACATCAGTCTTCATCAGAAGCTCCTGCATTTACTGTGCATCCGATTGGAAACTGGGGGGAAGCGGAAATGGGCGGCGAGGCCAAGAAGCTTTGCATCGCACCTTCCGCATTAATGAAGATTTCAATCCAAACCCTTGATGAAAAAGCTGAAGAGCACAAGTTGAAGGGAACAGAAGTTTTGTTTGAATCAACCCATCATGGACCTTTGCTGTCAAAGCCAGTTATGTTCATAGAAATAGGCTCTTCAAGAAAACAATGGGGCGACACGAATATTGGAAAAATAATGGCTGATTCAATAATCGCATCAATAGAGAAATTTATTGCGCATATCAAATCAGAAAGCAGGTTCAAAACCGCAGTCGGAATAGGGGGGATTCATTACGCCAACAATTTTATGAAAATAATCAGGAACACAGACATAGCAATGGGCCATATTTGTCCAAAATATAATCTTCACAATTTTAACAAAGCGCTTTTATTTCAGGCTATTGAAAAAACAGAAAAGGATTCAGGGGAAACGCCAGGAGTCATAATCGACTGGAAAGGCCTTGGTGATGAGAAAAAAAACATACGGCAACTGATGGACGAGCTTAAGATAGAATATCGGAAAACAACTGACTTTTGAATATCTTTCCAGATTATTCATTCTTCGTATAGAAAAATTTATATTGGTCAACAACTTATTCTGCTGTTATGGCAAGACGAACAAAAAAATTACAGGCAGGTCAAAGCTGGATTACGAAAATTTGCTCAGCAGACAGCAAGGCATATGCTGTGGTTTTGCTGAGATGTGGTTTAGGAATCTTGTTTTTTTTTAGCGGAATGCAAAAATTCATCGGGGGCTACTCAAAATTTGTAAATTCTCTTGTAACGACAATGAGCAAGAGCTGGCTTCCTGAAATTCTGGTGAAAATATATGCTTATGCTCTTCCATTCGCAGAAGTTGTGCTGGGGGCACTTCTCATTATCGGATTGTTTAGGGTTTTGACGCTCAAAGTAACAGGGGTGCTGCTTATTTCGCTTGCATTTGGAAATGTCCTGATAGCAAACTACCAGAATGTCGCCAACATTCTCGTGTATCTTGTTGTAGGCGCCCTTGCGCTATGGCTTAATGAATATGACAACATATCAGCAGACAAATACTGCGGTATGTCTTGACATTTTTTATTTGCTTTAATTGATGATTAAAATGAAGGCACTTTACTTTAATTGTTCTTCTGGAATAAGCGGGGATATGATTGTTGGAGCACTTCTCGACTTGGGTGCTGACAGGCAGATGCTTCTTGATGAACTAAAAAAATTGAATTTAAGAAATTACAAAATAAGAATAAAGAAAGTGAGCAGGCGGGGCATCAGGGCAACAAAATTTAATGTCATTACAAAACCGGAGCATGAGCACAGGCATCTTAGCGATATAAATAAGATAATTGATGAAAGCGGGATCAGTCAGAAAGCCAAGCAGTTAAGCAAAAAAATCTTTCTCAGCTTGGCAAAAGCCGAAGCAAAAGTTCATAACACCAGCATCAACGAAGTTCATTTCCACGAAGTTGGTGCAGTGGATTCAATAGTTGATATTGTTTCTGCCTCGATTCTCATGGTGCACATAAATCCCGGCAAGGTTTTTTCAGGCAGAATAACAGAAGGAACAGGAAAAGTGAGATTCAGCCACGGCATTGCAAAACTGCCCGTGCCTGCTGTAAGAGAACTGCTCAGGGATTGCCCGATGCAGTTTACGAGAATAAACAGGGAGCTTGTGACACCCACAGGAGCGGCGATACTGAAGACAGTTCTCAATGACTTTAAAAGCAAGGACTCTTTTAGGATACTCAAGAGGGGATTCGGGGCGGGAAGCAGGGACTTGGCAATACCAAATGCTCTTGAAGTGGATATGGTTAATGTGAAAATTAATGTGAAAAACTCTGGCAATGCAAAAGAAGACAAAATTATCTTAGAAACAAACATTGACGATATGATTCCCGAGTTATATCCGTACGTAATAGACAAGCTGATTAAAGTCGGCGCTGTTGAGGCATTTATTCAGCCGGTTGTGATGAAGAAGAATCGAATAGGCGCACTTCTCTCGGTGATATGCGAAGAGAAAATCAAGGACAAGATTATCGAAGCAATGTTCGATGAAACAACGACATTTGGGATAAGAGTCAATAAGCTTGAGAGGGTAGTTCTCGACAGGGAATTCAGGAAAGTAAAAACAAAGTATGGTGATGTGGGAATAAAAATAGGAAAGCTCGGAAGCAGGATAAAGTCAATAAAGCCTGAATACGAGGACTGCAGGAAGATAGCTGAAAAAAGAAAAATTCCCTTGAAAGATGTTTACAGGGAAGCTCTGAAAAAACTGTGATTTTTTGCATTTTTTTCCCTTGTTAATTTTCATTCATTGTTTTGTTTTTCATTCATTATTTTGCTCTACAATAATTTATATAAATAAAGATTGCATAAAATAAAAAAAAACGCATAAAATAAAAAATGATTGAAGACGCAACATCAAATGCTGTTTCTCTCATGTACAAAACCGCAAGAGCCGTTATTAAAAGAGGGGTATACGCAAAACAAGAAATTTACAAAAAACCCCGTGACCTGGAAGAAGCAGTTGAAATTGGAGACAAACTTCTCAAGAAAATTCCAAAATTTCTTTATTCGTTTGGTATTCCGGAAGGGATAGGTGTGCAATTCCACGACTTGTACTTTCAATCCCCTTTGACAATAGCTTCTTTCAAGGAAGACATTGATGTTGTCAACCTATGGCTTCAGACTGGTTTTGGAGGAGCATGCCTCAAAACAGTGATGCACCAGAATGAGGGCAACAAGAGGCCACGGCTTCAGGAAATCAAAATCAACAATGAGTATTGTCTGCTGAACTCGATGGGGCTTCCAAGCAATGGCATTGAAAAATTTATTGGTGAATTGAAGAAATCCCAAATTTTTTCCAGCAAAAAGCCCACTGGCATAAGCATAGGTGGAAGCACGCTTGAGGAATACATGATGAATTTTTTGGAATTGGACAAATATTTCTCGAATGCAAATCACAGGATATATTACGAAATAAATGCCAGCTGTCCAAATACAATTTATGGCTTGCAGTTATCAGAAAATCCCCGATTTATAGATGGCTTGTTGTTTCTTATGCGATGCGTGACAAAGACTGTCATAGGCGTCAAATTCTCTCCTGATATGGATGACGATGTACTTCTTGAATATGCCAAAATGCTGAAGAAACATTCTAAGACTTACATCAATCTTGGCAACACGAGCTACAGGAAATGCAGCGATTTGGGATTGCCTGAAACTGAGATTTCAACAGCGGGTGGAGGGCTTAGTGGAGGAGCGCTTTATGAGAGGACATTTGAGATGGCCAAACTAATCGCTCCAGTTGGAATTCCAATTATTGCAACAGGCGGCATAAACTCTGCTGAACGCGTCAAGTCAATTCTTGCAATGGGAATGGAACACAAAGTCCCTATCTTGGTAGGGGTTGCAACTGCTGTTGTCGAGGACATTTGCTTTGCCCAGAGGGTAAACAGGGAGCTGTACAGGGCATCCAAACAAAACACAGGTGTTTAAAAATATTAAAAATCAGGATGAAATATGTGACAAATACTATTCGTTAATCGAAAGGATAGCGTCTGGAGAAATAGATTGTGAAGAAAAAGCAAACGAACTTCAAGAAAAATATGGGGGGAAATACAACCTTTCAGGTTGTGTGTTAAACAATGCTCTTCAGACTGGAGTGCAAATACTTAATAATTCTTAATATCTCAATACCCCTTCGCAAAATAAACCTCATATTTTGAATCTCTGCCACATCGAATGCACTTTCCTTTGGGCAAGATCTGATCAAATGGAATGCACCTTGCAGTTGCACCAGTCTGTTCTTTTATCAATGTTTCGCAGGCAGAGTCACCACAATGATGCGTTTTAATAAATTTGATTCCAACAGAGTTTTCAAAATCATCCCATCTTTTTGCAGAAATTATGCTTTCATCAAGACGTTTTTTTGATTTTGCAAACAAATCGTGCTGAATTTTCTCAAGAGTTTCCTTTACTTTTGCATGCAAATCTTTAAGCATCACAATGCTTTTTTCCCCTGTATCTCTCTTGACAATCACTGCCTGGCCTTTTTCAGCATCTCTTGGGCCCACTTCTATCCGTAGAGGAACACCCTTCATCTCCCATTCATTGAACTTCCAGCCAGGAGTATACCCGTCCCTATCGTCTAGATGAACCCTGAATTCAGGAAGCATTCTCAGAATCTTCCCGCATTCCCCAAGCACAGCTTCTTTTGAACTCTCAAAAATTATTGGAACAACAACTACCTGCACTGGAGCGACTTTTGGGGGGATGACTATTCCCTTATCATCTGAGTGAATCATCACCATTCCTCCTATGAGCCGAGTCGAAACTCCCCAAGAAGTCTGGCATGGAATGTGCTGATTACCGTCTCTTCCTAGAAAACTTATTCCAAATGATTTTCCAAATCCTTGTCCAAGATTATGGGATGTGCCCATCTGCAATGCCTTACCGTCGGGCATGAATGCCTCAATTGCTGTTGTATAAAGCGCTCCTGCAAATTTCTCATTCTCTGTTTTCTTCCCAGCAACAACAGCCACTGCAAGCAGTTCCTCGCATAGTTTTTTGTATTCCTCCAAAATTAATATTGTTTCCTGCTCAGCTTCTTCTGAAGTTTCATAAGCGCAGTGCCCTTCCTGCCACAAGAACTCTCTGGTGCGAAGAAATAATTTCACTGATTTTGTTTCCCATCGCACAACATTGCACCACTGATTCAATCTCAAAGGCAAATCCCTGTGCGATCTTATCCATCTGGAGTAGGCATCATAAATTATTGTCTCTGAAGTAGGCCTTACTGCGAGCTTTTCCTCTTCCCTGTTGGATATCCATGCAACTTCAGGAGTAAATCCCTTTGCGTGCTCAGCTTCCCTTGCAAAAAAAGATTCTGGAATGAAAAGGGGAAAATAAGAGTTCTTGACCTTAAGATTCTTCAGGCGATGATTGAAATATTCCTGGATTGACTCCCAGAGGGCGTATCCATTTGGACGCAAAATCATGCATCCCTTGACTGGAGAGTAATCTGCAAGCTCTGCGCGTAGAACAACCTGCGTGTACCACTCGGAGAAATCTTCTGATTTTTTGACAGTGATTCCCAGATTTTTTCCTTCCTTTTCTTCTTCTTTTTTTCTTTCTTTCTGCTTTTCTTTTGATTCTTCACCCTTGGCTTTTTCAGTCATGATGAGAAATGAATCACGCGAGTATTAAAAAGTTGCGGTTGTGTGTTTTTCTAATGACCACAAAAACAAAAATATTAATAAACATAATTAAAACCTAACTGATAAAATGGCGTTAAAGCAATCTCAAAGTGCAGAAGAATGTGTTTATTTTACCAACAGGACAATTGACAATGGAAAAGCAAGAGTGTGGGTCTTCAAAAAGGAATGCCCTAAATGCCATAAGGCAGTGATGGGAAAACCCCGCGACAAGACTGGAAAAGTAATGATTCGGGCAAAGGAGTATGTCTGCCCAAACTGCGGGTATAAAGAAGACAAGAAAACATACGAAGAGAGTCTGACTGCAAACATTGAGTACAAATGCCCTCACTGTGGTTATGAAGGAGAAATCCAGGTGCCATTCAAAAGAAAAAAAGTAGAGGGTGTTGATACGCTTCAGTTTCTCTGCCAGAACTGCTCTGGAAAGATAAACGTGACAAAAAAGATGAAAGTCAAAGGAGAGAAAGAAGGGAAAGAAGAATGAGTTTTAGGTGTCGATTTCTACAGTGATTATTCCTATTTTCTATAAAATCAACAATAAACGAAAAGTATATATATTAGTAACCTTTGTTAATTCTTAATGATTCCAATAATATTGAAATTAAAAAAGGAAATTCATAAGAACATAGCGGGAGCTCAGGATATCATCGTCGAAGAAATTTATCGTGTTTTCAACGATGCTGTATTGCACGGAGGAACAGCAATTTGGAGATGTTATAATGGCAACAGATTTTCAGAAGATGTTGACGTATATTTGACAAAAGATGTCAAAAAGCTTGATTTACTCTTTGATAACCTAAAAAAACAAGGATTTGAAATAGAAAAGAAAAAGATAGGAGAAAACAGCGTTTATTCAAAGTTAAAAATAAATAGAAACGAAGTCAGGTTTGAAGCCTTGTTCAAAAAAGTCAGTGGCTCATTAAAAGAATACGAGACAGCAGAAGGAAATCTGATAACAGTTTATACTTTGACCCCCGAAGAATTCATTAAAGAGAAAGTTGCTGCGTATCTAAAGAGAAATAAAGTACGCGATCTTTACGACATTTTCTTTTTATTAAGATTTGTCAGCAACCCTGATAAAATTAGGGAAAATCTCAACTATTTTGTCAAAAATTTTGAGAAGCCTGCTGATGAAACAGAAATTAAGGTATTGATTTTGTCTGGACTTGTCCCGACTGCTGAAAAAATGCTGGATTACATAACGGACTATAACGGACTACACAAAAAAGTGATTTGAATGGCTGAAGAAAAACATATGAAAAAAATAGAAGAACTGTTTAAAAAAAGTCCTGTTGTCAGCTATTCTTCAATCGAAAGGATAATAAGGAATAAAAAAAAGAAAAGCCAGTATGGCAAGCAACTAATTAGGAACTTGATTTTGAAAGGTAGAATAAACAGGCTGGCAAAAGGATTCTATACTTCAAGCAACGACTCTTCGCTGTCTGTATTTTGCTTTAAGCCCGCATATCTCGGTTTGCAGGATGCCTTAAGTTTTCATAATCTTTGGGAACAAGAAACAATTCCAGTAATACTGACAACAAGAAAAATAAGACAGGGCATAAGAAAAGTAATGGAAGGGAATGTTCTCATAAGGAGAATTGAGAAAAAATATTTTTTTGGATTTGACTATGTGCAGCAAGGAAACTGTTACCCCCCCTATTCAGACCTAGAAAAAACCCTGATTGACATGGTTTATTTCAGAGAAAAAATCAATCCTGAAGCGCTGAGACATTTTACAAAAAAAATAAATCAAAAAAAATTAAGTGGTTACCTAAAAAAATATCCCAAAAGAATAAGGAATGCTGTTGTTAAACATTTGACATTTCATTAAACCTAAGGCGCATAAAGTGCCTGGCAGAAGGAAAGAGATAAAGAAAGAGATAAAGAGAGTGGAGAAGCGGACTTTTCCTCACAGTATGTGCATAGCATCTTCAAAATTCTCGACATGAATGACAATGGAGCTGCGTTCCCGTAGGGAGCCACCCCTCGCGACGCTCGTCGCTGATACTTACGGATCGAATTTTGACCTTAGGATGCTATGCACATACTCCTCACAGAAACCCTTATAAATACTATTTCCCTTCTTATTCAGGACTTTAATTATGAAAAAAAAGGAGTGTTCAATATCTGTATTTTTAATGTTTTTGATAGTTACACTTCCATTGGCTTCTGCTGAATTTATTACTGTCAAAATCTACAACTACAACAGCATAGAAGGATATGCCTCAAAGGATGACTTGTACACAATAGAAGCTGTTGCAAAAATTACAGGAGATGCAAACATAACAAAAAATCAGGTAAAAATTGCAGGGAGTCAATTTGATGTCTGCAATTTGCTGAATGAAGCCCAGGGAACATTCAGGTGCTATTTCAATTCATACACAAATGTTCTGGGTGCAGGAGTCCATACATTCGATGTCAAACTCTATGATGACGCAAACAATGCAGTTGATTCCCGCTCTGCTGTTTTGATTGTGGATGATGCTTCTCCTGAACTTACTTTTTTTGAAATAAGCCAGAAGAGCATTAATGAAAATGCAACAATAAGATTCACTGCAAAGGATTCTGCGTGCTCGGCTTCTGGATGCAGCGGAAAATGCTCAGGAATCAGTGAAATTAAGTTATTTGCGAATGAATTTGAAGTCAGCTACGCAAACATTTCATCTTCGCGATGCGAGAATTCAGGAACAGCTTACCTTAATCTTAGTTCTTACAACGGACGTGTGGAAGCGTGCGGACAAGCAGTTGATTCTATTGGAAAACCCAGCCAGAAAAAATGCGCAAACATAAGCATTGATACACAGGGGCCTTCTTTTGAGTGGTCAGGAGTATCCGGCTCTGAGGGCGCTAATCTTGATTATGCAAAAGGCCCGACCAAGACAGTAATTTCCTTCAATGTTTCAGACGATTCAGGAGTAAAAAGAGATTCTGTCCAGGTAGATGTTAAGGATTTAATCAAGTCAGAAAGAGAAGCAAGGAGAAGTGCAGAATGTGAAGTTGTTTTTTTCAATCATTCCATCTGCAGAGTAAGTCAGGAAATCGACTTCACCGAAGAGCGGTCAGGAAGCATTACTGTTGGGGCAGAGGACCTGCTTGGAAATTCAGCGACTGCAAGTTTTCCTTTTACAATCGGATATGACAATGAATCTCCAAAAATTGAATTTCTTGGAACAGATGCTCCTAATCAAAGTTATGCAAAGGCAGTTGGAAATACTTTCATTGCAAAAATAAAAAAGACAAAATCACAAATTTCAAACAAGAACGCAGTGCTGGATGTTAGTTCTTTTGGCAGAGAGCAAAGAATTCCTGCAGATGAATGCGTGTACGCAACAGAATGGATGTGCATCTGGAAAGACATTTCTGTCAGCGAATCAAGAGATGGTCCTGCTGTAGCACTGCTGAATCTCAGGGACAATGCTGGAAATTCAGCTGTAGGCAAGACATCCCTGAGGATGACAATTGACAAGGAAATACCAAAGATATTGAACTATTCTCCTGTTGCTGAAGGCCTGACTGCTCCTGACTGCCCTGTTCCAGGCGAGACTCCGCAGTATAATTTTATTGTGCAGGACAGTTCTCCTGCTTTCATTTATGTTGATGCAACAAATATCAGCGATAATGCTGAGTTGATTAAAGCAGGCTGTCCTGCAGTTGAATTAGAAGGCCGGGCGTCGAATATCTGGAACTGCACAATTGGAATAGACAAGCTGAAATCAGGCCCGATTACAGCAAACATAAATTTTACAATATCAGATTCTGCAGGAAATGAGCGTATTGCAATAAAGAAAATTGAGGTCTGCGCAGGAGACTCGAACAAGATTCCGAATTTTTTAAGATTGCAAGTCAAAAAAATCTCTCCTGAAAAAATTGACAGAAAAATCGCATCAAAAACTCCTGTGCCTGTTTTCATTGCTGTTGATTTAATTGGAAGTGCAAATGTGGTCAACACTGAAATTGAAAGCTGCGGGAAAGAAGATGCGGAGAAAAAATCAAAGGATAAAGACGCAACAAAGAAAGAATCAAAGAATATTGTTGACTCCGCAGAAACGCCTTACTTGCTTAATGCCCGAAGCAAGAACCCTGTTATTGCATTGAAAATTGCAAAGGACGATTACAAAGGTGTTGAAATCGCTGAGATTGTATGCAAGCTCAAAATTACTGTGAGAAAAGGAGGAACTGTTTACCTAAAGCCGGAAGTTGAAACAGTAACTGCAAAAATTTCATTTTATAACCTGCCGATTGGATACATTGATGACAACATTCAGGCAAAAATCGACAGGGAAAAATCAGAAATAAAATCGCTTGAAAGCCAAATCAAGAGCAGGCAGGAAAGCAAGGATGCATTCAAGGAAACCTGCAAAATGCTTAAGCTTTATGCGCAGATATCTAATACGATACATCAGATTGGAAACACTCTCCGGTCATTGGGATGTGTAATTTCTTTGCTTCCCTTCACAAAGGCAGTTGGCGAATCAATAGCAAATGCCGGCAAAAAAATGGTGGAAGTCTTTGAAAACACCATCGGAGAAACAAAATTAGGGGGGGTAATAAATCCCCTGAAACTCATCTGTGCAATGTATTCAGGAAAATACTGCGATCCAGATGCTGTTGCTGATGTTGCGTATTCTGCTTTTGGGGCTGGATTGGAACAGAAGCTTGACGCAGGATATGCGCAAATCGATAAATCATACAATAAACCAAGTAAGGCTGAAGCTGTTGTAATAGGTACTGACTGGACTAAATCGCCAGCAAAAGGAAAGGATGAAAAAGACAAAAACAGCGAGACAGGAGTCCCTCCTGAAAGAGAAGCTCCGCAATACTCAGGAACCAGCATCATAGAAAATCCGCCGACAAAATGGGAGTGGGATCCTTACAAGAGCATTCATTATGCAAGAGCCTGCAATTTTGTTCCTGCTGAAATTTACAACTACAAAAAACTGAAGCAAATAAAATGCATGTATGTCAATTGCCTTGAACAAAGGTCAAATGCAGGACTGTCAACTTATGTCTGCGATTCTGCAAAAGAACAGAGAATCTGCTTGTATTACGACAGCGCTCAATACAGAATGTCTGGATTGAATTTGGGAAATCATCTTGTCAAAGTTGTTGAAGCATTTATCAAAAAATTGTTCACTAATTTTGTAAACAAGCTGATATGCAATAAACTCGAATCATTCAAGCCTGTTGAAGGCAAAGGTGCTTGTGAGGGTGTGGCTGATTCGTGGTGCGGACTCTACAATTCAATGCAGCGACTTTTGCACATTGGAGACTTGTTCAGCGGATTCAAGGGCTTTGGCGACAAGGATTCAGAAGTAAGCTTAGGAGGTCCTGATTACTGCGCGGGAATATCCTAAAAATGACTGAAATGAATGAGGCAATACAATGAAAAAAATGCAAAAAAACGAAATTGAAAACACTAAAAAAGAAAAAAATCTTTTTTTTATATTGTTAGTTATTCTGGTTGCATCGCTGGTTGTAGCGCTCCTCAAAGAGCTCTGGAAATTTTTTGCAGCAGTGGCAGTAATAGGAATATTATACCTGCTGTGGAAAAACCCCAATCTAATAAACATGAAAAAGTAATTAGGGTGGAAAAAATGAGAAATGAAAAAATAAATGCAAAAAAAGAAATAAAAAAAATAGAACAAACAAGGCAAAAAAAAGAAAGCCATCTTGGAAAAATAATCCTGTTTATTTTATTGCTCGCTGTAGTGTTCGGAGTAATGTACCTGCTGTTCAAACAAGTGATTAGAAAGTAAAAAAGAAAGGGATTAAAGATAAAAATGCGAATGATAAAGAAATGACAAAAAAAGAGTTAATGAAAAACAAAAATAATAAATTAAATATGAAAAACAAAAAGATTGCCGGAGTTGTATTTTTAATGGCTGTGATTGCTATAAGTTTAATTGTGGCGGGTAATGTGAAATCAGAAGAACACGATTGGATATATGATCCAGAATCATCCGGAAGTCCATCAGAAGATAGAGGCAACACACCCAGCGCAACAAAACAGTATACTACGCCAATAGGTCCTCCAGCACCGCAACCAAAATCCCAATCCTTCCTTCAGAAGTATTCAGGATACTTCAGTACTTTCTGGGGCTCTGGAAAAGATCCTCCTGCTCCGCAGAAGCAATGGTATGAAGTGGAACAGTGGGAAATTGAGTACTGCAGTAAATACGGAGGCCATGTATCGCCTGAAAGCAGTGCAGAAGTGATTTCTTCGCAGATTTCCCAGTTGACAGCAACACTGCAGGGAAGCAAGAAAAAGCAGTCAGACAACACAACATTGTATGAAGTGAGCTATTACATTCAGCCAATATCTTCATCAATTCCGTACGTTGTTGAAGTGCTTGGAAAGAGTAACGGAACAACAATTAACAAGACCATCAGCAGGGGCACAGCTTATCCAAGCGGAACAGCTGATTACGAGGCATTTTACAGTGAGGAAAATTATAATCAGGTCAGAATGACTTATGGAGGAAATGTTCTTTCAGTTGAGCTTCCAGACTATGACAAGGCAAAGATTATGCAAAAAAATATTTCAATTAATGCCACAACAACTAATGCCACAACTGCACTAAGCTTAACCTGCGCAGAAAAAGGCGGAACACTTTGCCCGAGAAAATGTCCTGAAGGCGAAGTAAAAGATATTTGTCCTGCTGCCTGCACAGGAACAATAGTTGATTCAAGAGATGGCGGGCCTAAAGACTATGGAACTTGCTGTATTGGAAGGTGCGAGTAATGAAAAAACTAAAAGAACAAATCAGGAACTCTGCATTTGCAAGAAGCTTCAGTCTGGATAAAAAGTTTTGGCTTGCCTTTTTATTTGATGTGCTGTTCATCTTATCATTGTTCTTAATCATAATTTTGTTCTCTCTGGCATTGAATGCAATTGCACAATCCTTCTCTGGCTTTGACAGGCTTCTGCCTGACATAGCAAATTATCTTCAGAACGAGAACATAAATCCGGGCATGACTTCAAAAGCCAATGAAGCGCAGGGACTAATCGTTGGATTTATGATTAAAATGGTTGTGCTGCTGGCGCTGTCTTTCTTCGCGTACGTTGCGTCACTTTCATTCTTTGAAGGAAAAAGCTGGAGCTATGCAACAGGAAGATTTGATTTCAAGAAACTGCTTTTGATTAATTTAATCTGGAACCTGATTTGGATGCTTTTGCTGATAATCACAATAATGCTGATAAAAGCAGAGATGCTTGCTTACTTCATCATAATCCTTCTTATCATATATTTTTACTTCAGCTATTTTCTTTATTCCATTAATGAAAAAGGCCTGTGGCGGACTATCGGAGAAGCATTCGCAACAGGAATCACAAAACTATATCTGCTGATAATTCCTTTTGCAATAATTATCCTGATGATTTTACTGTGCATATCAATATTTTATTTCATCTCATTCAGGATATTAATAATTTACAATTCTCT
The DNA here is from genome assembly GCA_035291205.1 of Candidatus Nanoarchaeia archaeon. GTDB lineage: Archaea > Nanobdellota > Nanobdellia > Woesearchaeales > DATDSP01 > DATDSP01. The sequence goes on from DATDSP010000058.1 coordinate 18,141, forward strand.
GACAATGATTTTTTTGCTGTTCATATTCACATGGAGCAAGTTTTACATAAATAAGGTTATTGCAGGGATAAAATAATGAGCAAATGATAATCAGTAAAACAAAAAAGGGAAAAAAGTTTTAAAAAAAGAGATGGAAAACAAAAAAGAACGAAAAAAAGCGCAGGTTTCCTTGTTTCTTGTACTCGGACTTGTAATCGTGGCAGGCTCATTATTTGTCTATTACATTGCAAGGGAATCTGTGAAGGAAGTTGAAAAGCCATCCCCTCCTGAAATTGTGCCATTGAAGAATTATGTTGAGGGATGCTTAAGTCAAATTGCAGTCGAAGGCCTAAGAAAATTGGGAGAGCACGGCGGTTATATTCAGCCAAACAATCCTGAACTCAGCAAAAAAGTTTTCTCGATGGCAACAGCAGAGAACAATCCTGCTGAAGCTGACGGCATTTCACTTGGAGCAGAAGAATCCTTCATCCCATACTGGTATTACCTCAAATCAAAAAGCAACTGCAAGAGGTGCACATTATCAGAAGAGAACATTCCATCCATAGTCGAGATAGAACAGCAGTTGGATGGCTACATCGAAGAACAGCTAAATTCATGCCTCAACAGCTTCAAGCCTTTCCTGGAGAAAAAATATGAGATAAAACAAACAGACAGGAGAATAATAAGAACAACAATTACTGAACAGGAAATTTTGATTGAATTGGGCTTTCCCCTTGAAATCAAGAGGGGGGATCAAAAATTTGAAATAACTGACTTCTCAACCACGATCCCTTACAATTTTATTAAAATCTACAATGAGGCTCTGACAATTATTGATTTTGAAGAGCAAACTCAAGCATTAGAATTTGTGAGCATGAGATTAGTGAGCGCTTTTTCAGCTCCTGATGCAGGCAAGCTTCCTCCAATAGCATCTATTGACGAGAATTATTATTACACAACCTGGACACTGCCCTCTGTTGAATTGGATTTGAGGGATTTGCTGACGGTGTACATAAATTCTGTAGCAATAAACAATTCAAAAACCAGCCCTCTGAAGGGAGACAATGAAATCGAACAAAAATTCTATGACAGCATGCATTGGAATGTGTTCAATGAAACAATGAATGAAAAAATAGAATTTCTGTACCTGAATTGGCCGATTTATCTTGATATAACTCCCCGAAGCGGGTTTCTGCTCAGGCCTTCCAGCATAAAGCATTCTTACCCCTCGTATCTTGCTCCAACACAGACGAACTATTATGAATTTTACTATGACATCTCATATCCTGCGGTTGTGGCAATAACAGACAGCAATGCTCCATTCGGGGAATACAGGTTTATGTTTGCTATTGAATCCAATGTTAGAGACAATAAGAATATGCTGGAATGGCTGTCCGGAAATGGAACAATCACATGGGATCCGTCAT
>DATDSP010000059.1:0-2752 GCA_035291205.1 Candidatus Nanoarchaeia archaeon
GACGTAGGAATCTCCCAGATAAAGTTGCTTATCTTCTTGAATTCCGGTATTGGATGTTGTTCTTTTGGCATGCTTCATAGAAAATCAGAAGAGTTTTTATTGTTTTCTATGCCGGGATGTTGTCAATACTGCCTAATCAAATTAGGTATTGCTGCAGCAACTGCACAGGGCATTGAAAGCGCAATGACTAAGTTGAATACTTTTTCAGGCGCAATGAATTGATTTATTGCAAACAGGTACACAAGAAAAACTGAAGTTATAATGGATATGAAGTAAAAAGTTATTAACCTCTTAAGCCAGAACTGGCCAAAGGGCCTTTCCTTTGTATCCTTGATTCTGCTGTATCCTATAAAGTATATCTGTGCTGTGAGGATTGCAATAGTCAAAAAAAGAATAAGAATGACGTGATTGTCTGTAAGGTTCTTTACTCTTTCAACCAATGCCCCGTTGAATACAAAAGTCAATCCAACAATAAATGATGCAAAGAATGAAGTCACAATATCTTTTGAAGAGAAATGCTCAGGTCTTTTTTCAAGAAGCTTTTCCCTGAGAAGTTCAATTTCACTTTCGATTTTCTCTATCTCGAACTCTTCCCGTGATTTTCTGCTTTTATTTTTTTTTGTTTTTTTCATGTTCGTTCTTTTCATCTTGTCCAGTAATTTTCATCTTGTCCAGTAATATACTTTAAAAATCCTCGGCTTGTAATTTGTAGTGCTGCCTGAAATGAAGATTGAATCAACAAAAATTATTTTTTGCGGAAGCTCCTGCAAAGCGTAATTTGGATTATCTGAAATGCTGTACCTGAAATCAAAGCTTGCTCTGAGGAATCTGCTTATACTTTCATTTATACATCTGCTGTCTTCAGTAATTACGCAGTTCCTGAACTCAACACTCTGCTGAAGCACTGACAGCGACTCTGAAACCTGCTGCCTTGACGAAGCCGGCACCTGCTTTGGAGTGATGAGTATCAGGAATAAATAAGTAAGCACTATTGCAATTCCCACTTCAATGACTTTCATAAATGCTTTCTTGTCAATTTTTGTCTTCATATCCAGCCCCTCATTATTATTTTGCACGCCTGCTGATTTCCGAACTTGTCCAGGATAAAACAATTCATCTGCGTTGCGTAAACATTTGCCTCAGGCGGAGGCGCCACAGGACGGTAATTGAAAAGTGATTCTTCAGTTTCATTGACAACTGAAAATGAGAAATCATTTGTGCTTGGAATGTTCCATTTCTGCTTTAAATCAGAATAAGGTGTTGCGTTTATTTCCCTTAGCAGTTTCAGCGACAGCCCGTTCACTGTATCATCAGCGCCGACAGCAACCTCGTAGGGATTTGTCAAATTCAGGACATTGTTGTAATCCCCTTTGTGAAAGTATATTTTATATGAAAAATTTTCATCAAGTGGCGTGGCAACTGAAAAGAATATTGTTGTGTTGTCATTGCATATTCTTATGTCCTGCATTTTGCTGTAAATGAATGCAACGCCGTTGTTGCTGCTGTAAAAATCAATGAATTGCTCAGTAAAGTTGGTGCAGGCGCTGAAATTATAGTTGATTTGTGCTTTGTAAAGGTTGTTTGCATAGTAGCCGGCATATTTTCCAAGAGAATAAAGCACAGTGAGTTTTTGGGCGCTCATGTTTTTGTAGGTATACGGGCTGACGTAATTATATATTCTGGAATTTTTTGCAAACATAAATGATGTATGATTCAGCGGCTGGCTCTGAAAGCTGAACTCTGCCATAATGCTTGTGTTGTAATACTGGAAGGCTGTTGTTTCAATCAGCACATCATTCACGAAATAATCCATATTGCTTATTTTTGCTGCATCCCCAACATAATAAGCTGATTTCAGCGATGAATTTTCAAACACAAATTTTGTGCCTGCAGTTGGGATTCCTAATGTGGTGCTGTTGATGAAAAATTCGCTTGTGATTCTTGGCAGGGAATAGTTTTCTGATGAATGGATAATCCAGTAATAGTTCTGGCCTTTTTTAATGTCGGCAAGAAAGAAAATCCTGTTTTCATCAACTGCAAACTGCCTGCTGTCTGAAAATGCAAAATTAGTTGTGTTGTAAGAGGGTGCTGACAGAATTATTGGCTCATTTTGGTTTTCTGCACTTGAATAAACAAACAATGGAATTCTGCCAATCTCCCAGCTTGCTGATTTCTTTACGTTTGTGTTTATGATGCTGGACAAGGAAGGCAGTTCCCTGCTGGGCTGAATTGTTGGAAGCACGAATATGAAAAGCCAGCCGAGATAGACGAGAAATATCCCGAAACTGATAATCCAGTCTATCTGCATGCCTATTGCCTTCTTGTTGCCTCTTTTTCTGGGAAAAAACACCATAACAGCAGAACAATTGTTTTGGATTTATATTTTTATCTCTTAAACTTCTTGATTTCATCAATTGCCCAGTTTACCAAGTCTTCTGTTATGAACATGCGCGAAGATTTCAACGATTTCACAGCAATTACTATTTAATTTGCGGTAAATGCAATAACAAGGCCACAAAAGAATAAAATTAATGGGAATTGATGAAGACAACATAAACTCAATAATAAAAGACATTTATGACATAATACTGGAATTAACAAGGGTACGTGGATAGCATCTTCAAAATTCTCGACGTGAATGAAGATGGAGCTGCGTTCCCGCAACGTCTTTCGCCCCGTTGACAAGCGATGTGCAGCGTTCACTTCGTTCAGCTGCACGCGCTCGCCCTACGAACATTAATCAAGGCGAGCG
>DATDSP010000060.1:0-5920 GCA_035291205.1 Candidatus Nanoarchaeia archaeon
ACATAACAAAAACTCGCTGCTCGGAGCTATCCGCAGGCTAAAGCCTGCGGTTTTACGCTCCTCGCTTAATCGCGAGTTTTTGGAATTAAAAACTGTCGGACTAAAGTCAGGGGTATTAAACCCGCCAGTTTTCAATAAAAACAAAACAAAGAAAAAAATCAGTTGCTAACAACTGCGTTGTAAGCATTAACAAGTCCGTATCCGTACTGCGCATCCAGTCCTGCTGCTCCAAGGTCAATTGATGTTCTTGCCAGTAAATCTCTAATCTGGAAGTTTGTATATCCCGGATGAGATTGTATTGCCAATGCTGCTGCTCCTGAAACATGCGGGGCTGCCATACTTGTTCCGCTTAAAGTTGCATAACCTCCTCCTTTGTAAGTTGAGTAAATGCTTACTCCTGGTGCTGACAGTGATATTTCATTTCCATAATTGCTGAATGATGCAAGATTATTATTGCTGTCAGTTGCAGAAACTGCGATTACAGAGCTGTATGCCGCAGGATAACTTACTTTTCCTGCTTCATTTCCAGAAGCTGCCACGAGCAGAACTCCTTTTGAATATGCATTATCGACTGCATCGTGCAATGCCTGCGAATCAGCACTTCCGCCAAGGCTCATTGATGCAACCTGCATTCCATTGTCAACTGCCCACTGCAATCCTGCAATTATGCTTGAATAATAACCGCTTCCTGTCCTGTCGAGAACCTTGACAGCGTACAAGCTTGCCTTAGGCGAAACTCCAACAACTCCAATGCCGTTGTTTTCAGATGAGATTATTCCTGCAACGTGAGTGCCGTGGCCATTGTCGTCCTTATAATTTCTTGCAGTTGCAACAAAATTCACACCACCTTTCACATTGTTCTTGAGATCAGGATGTGCTATGTCAATTCCTGTATCAATCACAGCAACCTTTACTCCTGCACCTGTTGCTGTGCTCCAGGACAATTCACCATCAACCCTGTCAATTCCCCATGACAATGTTTGAGGGGGCTGATAAGGAACTGGCTTTCCAGCTGTTGTTGCAATTGCATCCTCTTCAACATATGCAACATTAGAATTCTTTTTCAGCTTTGCAATTTCGGATTCAGGTATATCAGCAGCAACAGCTTTTACAATGTGAAACTTGTGCTTCACATCTCCGCCGTGCACCTTTACGAGATTATCATCAGGATCCCCTTTGAATCCAATGAGAACCTTCTTCTTTGGTTCAGGCGATGCGATACCAAATACAGAAAGCACGACAAGTGCAATCAAAATTAAACTGAATTTAGTTGCTGATTTCATTTTTGCCTCCTTGAAAATATTTTTTTATGAATATTATGAATATCTTGTTAAAATTTTTTTTAAAATATGAACTTAATATGAACTTAATATAAACAACGTATAAACAACTTTAAATTTAACTTAGATTGATATCGGCTAAGAGATCACTGTCTTTTTAAGTCGCATGCATTATATGGACTCCCTCATATAAATAATTTTCGTTGTAGAAATGTTTAAATATCCTTCTTTAATCTTTTTGAATCAGTGCGACAGTAGTCTAGCTGGTAGGACATCAATCTCGTTCTGTGCTGTAAAATGCTCAGGCGGAAGTGGAGCCCTGCCACGGTGAAGACCCGGGTTCGAAAATCAGAAAAGTTATAAATGATCGAATCTCCCGGCTGTCGCATTCATTTCACATTTATTTGGGCTCGTAGCTCAGCCCGGTGAACTTTGCACAATCAATTTGCAAGTTTGGGCAATTAGAGCGCTGGTCTTATATGTCCACGTTCTATCCACGTGCTAAGTGAGCCAGTGGTCCGGGGTTCAAATGTGCAAAATGCAGAGAGTTGGGAGCACAGTGAAAAGTGGAGAGCAAAGCGCATTACGCTGGAGCTCTTGGCAATTCGCTACAAACTCAGATCTTAATGTTTTGCGCTGAATGTCCCCGCGAGCCCATAATGCCCCGTTAGTGTAGTCCGGCCAATCATACAGCCCTTTCAAGGCTGCGACCCGGGTTCAAATCCCGGACGGGGCATCTTTTTTGGTTTTGTGAATGGTTTTGTAAAATTAGTGAGCACTATTGGAGCAAAATGGAAATCAGGCAATTTTCGCCAGCGTTTTAACAAAAAGGCTGTAGGCCAGGTAATTTTTTTCAAATAATTTTTAAACACACCACTTTTATTTCTCAAAAATGCATGTATTTAAGACAAATTTCAACAAAAATCCGAATGTTGGATTGTACGGATTTGCAACAGATGAATATTGCCTGCTTGGCCTGGATGTTCCTGAAAAATATGCCAGGCATATTGAAGGCGCCCTGCATGTTCCGGTGCATAGGATGAACGTGTGCGGGACTTCACTGCTGGGAGTTTTTTGCGCAGGCAACAACAACTGTTTGCTTATTCCCAACATTGTCTTCAAATCAGAATTGAGAAAACTCGAACATCTGAAAATAAAAAACAGAATTATCGAGACTGAGCACACTGCTCTTGGCAACAACATACTTGCGAATGACTTTGGTTGTATTGCAAGCGGGGATTTTACGGCCAGCGCAAGACAAAAAATTTCAAATGCATTGTGTGTTGAAGTTGAAGCAGGAACAATCGCAAAGTATAAAACAGTTGGCTCATTTGCTGTTGCAAACAACAAAGGGTGCATAGCTCATCTTGAATCATCACGGCTTGAGATAAGAAAAATAGAAAAACTGCTGGCTGTGAAATGCACACCAACCACAATCAACTTTGGAAGCCCTTACCTGAAGTCAGGAATTATTGCAAACTCAAAAGGATTTGTCATCGGAGATGACACAGGTCCTGTTGAAATAAATGAAGTTGACAGGGCATTTGGATTTTTGAAATACTGAAGGTGATATCATGAAAGAGAATGTGAAAGAAAAAAAAACAGAGCATATCGATCAGAAGCAGTTTCAGCAAAAATATATGGAGATTCAAATATGCAGTGCACAAATAAAGGAAATACAGAAGCAACTTCAGGCTCTGGAGAACCAATTCTCTGAGATAATTTCAATAAAGGAATCTCTTGATGAGATGAGCAGGATAAGCCACGGCACAGAAATACTTGTCCCGGTAAGCTCAGGAATTTTCGCAACAGCTGAAATCAAAAACACCAGCAATCTTCTGGTTAATGTTGGGGGAGGCGTGATTGTCGAGAAAAACATTGAGCAGACAAAGCAACTACTGGACAGACAGCTTGACGAGATAATGCACATCAAATCACAACTCTCTTCAGAAGCGGGAAAAATTTCACAGAGAGCACAAGTCATAGAACAGGATCTTGTCAGCCTTGCAAAGTCTTAGAGAGGAAAAATGTTCAAGTTTCTTAAAGAAAAGCTTCAGGGCGCAATTTCAAAGCTCGCCAAGAAAGTCGAAGATGAAGCGAAAGAAGAAGTTGTTGAAGTAGAGAAAACTGTTGCAAAGAAAACCAGCGAAGAGAAAAAACAAGAAGAGGGAAAGGAAAAGGGAAAGCCGGAAGAGAAAAAATCATTCTTTCAGAAAATCTTTGGGAAAAAAGAAGAAAAAAAAGAAGAGGAAGTAAAAGAAAGAACAGGGAGAAAGGCGGAAGAGGAAAAAGAAAAAATTCCTGAAAAAATTGTTCAGGAAAAAGAATACAGGAAAGAATTTAAGGTGATTGAAAGAGAAAAAGAGCCACTCGAAACTAAAAAAACAGAAGAGCCGGAAATAGAAGTAAAGCGAGAAGCAAGGGAAGAAAAACAAGAAAAGAAAAAAGAAGTAAAAGAAGAAAAGAAGAACGAATCTGAAGAAGAAATAGAGCCTGAGGAAAAAAGAAGGATAGATATTGTGAAGGAAGCAAAGGAAGAACTGACTGAAAAAACCCCTGAGAAAAAATCATTCTTTGGAAAAATAATTGAGAAAATAACAACAAAGACAATTTCTTCAGAGCAATTTGATGACCTGTTCTGGGAGCTTGAAGTTGTTATGCTTGAGAACAATGTTGCTGTTGAGGTGATTGAGAAAATAAAGGAAGGACTGAAGGCAAAAATTGTCAATGTCCCTATTCCAAGAAGCAAAGTTAGTGAGACAATTGCAGAATCGTTGAGGGACAGCATCACAGGATTGTTTGATGTTGGGAAAATCGACCTGCTGTCAAGGATAAAATCAAAGAAGCCGTTTGTGATAGTTTTCGTTGGAGTCAATGGCTCTGGAAAGACGACAACTATAGCGAAGATGGCGAGATTCTGTCAGAAGAACAATCTTTCTGTTGTGATTGCAGCAGGAGACACTTTCAGGGCAGCTGCCATAGACCAGCTTGAGGTTCACGCTAAAAATTTGGGAATCAAAATGATAAAGCAGGATTATGGAAGCGACTCTGCTGCTGTTGCTTTTGATGCAATAAAGCACGCTGAAGCAACAGGTAGGGATGTTGTTCTTGTTGATACAGCAGGAAGGCTTCACAGCAATGTAAATCTCATGGATGAGATGAAGAAAATTATCAGGGTTGCAAAGCCAGACATTGTTCTTTTTGTCGGCGAGTCGATCACAGGAAATGACTGTGTTGAGCAGGCAAAGAAGTTCAATGAAGCAATCGGCATAGACGGCATTGTTCTTGCAAAAGCAGATGTCGATGAAAAAGGCGGAGCAGCTATTTCTGTTTCTTACGTCACCAAGAAGCCGATTCTTTACCTTGGAACCGGGCAGGGATATGATGATTTGGCTGAGTTTGATTCAAGAATTGTGATTGATGGTTTGGGGCTGTAGTTTAAAATCTAAAAATATTCCAAAAATATTAAGGATATGTTGTTTTTTACTTTGAAAATGTTCTTCTGGAAAAAAGACAAAGCAAAAGATATTTTGAAAACACTTGGAAAAATCGAAAAGTCTATTCGTTCTTTGAAAGGATTTGAAGAAAAGAAGAACAAAACACAAGAAATAATTATTGATATTAAAAGAAATATTCAGCGAGTAGAAGGAGAAATAATACTGAATTCAAATCAAATTTAAAACTATTTATCTTCTCCAAACACTGTTTCAAACCACACATTTTTTATACTGATTTATTTTACCTGTTTTTGGTGATACTGTGCAGGACGAATTGTTCGAGATGCTCGTGGAAAAAGACGAAGTAACATGGCAGTCCATACTGTATGACATTGTCAGGACAGAGCAGATGGATCCATGGGACCTTGATGTATCGAAGCTTACGAGAAGATATATAGAAACCCTGAAGAAGCTGAAAGAGTACAACCTGAGGATTTCAGGCAAAGTTGTTCTTGCTGCGTCCATTCTTCTCAGGATGAAATCAAACCGCCTTGTTGGAGAAGACATCGGCGAGTTTGACAGCCTTATCACTGGCAGGCAGGAGATGTCTGAGCAGGAATTCTTCGACAGCTTGGGAGAAGACGAATCTGCTGATGAAGAGGACTCAATTCTTTACGAAGCAACTCAAGCATTGGTTGCAAGGACTCCTCAGCCAAGAAAAAGAAAAATATCAATAACCGATTTAGTGTATGCGTTGAGAAAAGCGCTCGAGGTGAAGAAAAGGAGGGTACTAAGGACAATTCCTCCGGATGTTCAGATTCCGCAGAGGAAGTTTGACATTTCCAAGATGATAAAGAATGTCTACGGCTCTATAGTTCATTTTTTCTCAATCAACAGGGAGCAGAAAATGGATTTCGGCAGACTTCTTTCAGAGGGAACAAAGACAGAGAAAGTATTTGTTTTGATATCTTTGCTTCATCTTTCCGATCAGAGGAAGATTGACCTTTTCCAGCAGGAGCATTTCGGAAGCATAGAAATATCTCTTGCTGACAGCGTCGGATCTGATGAAGAGAAATGAAATTCGAGATGAAAACAAATAAAACAAATAAAAAGAAAAGAAATAGTTTATTAAAATACTGATTCAATCAAACAATAAAATAACAAGTCAGGAATAGGGAGGATGCTGTCAAGTTAAGTGGGAAA
>DATDSP010000061.1:0-6702 GCA_035291205.1 Candidatus Nanoarchaeia archaeon
GTGACTATTAGAAATTCAACAACTAACCTGGTAAATATGACTGTGCAGAGCGGTCCAAATTATAACTGGACTGGTACTGTTTCAAGCATCTGCCCCGGTGTAACGCAGGCTCAATGCCAGCTTGTTTTCAATGCAACAGACAATGCAGGCAACTGGAATGACAGCATAACACTTAATTTAACTATTGACGATGTAGTGCCTGCTGTAAGATTCCAAAATACCAATCTTACAGTAGCAGGCAACAAGACAAAATCAAGCTGGCGCATAAACTTCAGCGTCAATGTAACAGACCTGACAGCAATAGTCAGTGCAACATTCATAAACGGTTCTGGCACTCCGGTCTCAACATTGCTGAACACAAACACAAACATATATTACATTGCTAATACTACTGCAGAACTCTGCCCAGGAATAAATAATGGCAACTGCACATTTACTTTCATGGCAGCAGATAATGCTTCAAACAGTAACAGCACAACAAACATAACAATAACAGTTGATGACGTGGTTCCTGTAGTAACAAACTTCACGTACAACTATTCAACAATTTTCTCTTTGACATCGCCAATAAACTTCACAGTTAATGTGCTGGATGCGAATATAAACACAATTGCCCTTATGAACCAGTCAGGGCATGCATCATACATGGCAAGATTCAGTAGCGACAGTGATCTGTGGTACTCTGTCAACGCTTCAAGGGATTTTGGCATAACAAATGATGGGAACTATACATTCAGAGTCAATGCAACAGATCAGACAGGAAACTGGAATGATTCAGCATTCCTTTCAGTACTGATAGATCTTCAGGCGCCAATTGTCAACAGTACTCCTACACTTTCTCCAAACCCAATAAGAAACGGGGAAGTGCTGCACATAACATCCTTCTTTACAGACAACTACAATGTGTCTGCTGCAAATGTAACACTAAACAACACAGAGTACGCAATAACCCTGAGTTCGAACGGGCAGAATGCAACAGGAACAGTTGACATACTAATAAGCAACTTCAATGAAGGAACGCATACTTTGAGAATAAGAGCACGTGATCAGAACAGGTGGGGAGATTATACAACAGTTACATTCTCAGTAAACAACAGCGCATTGACCCCTGATTATCTGTCAATGCTGACAAATGCAACTCCAAAAGTGACATATGCTTTCCCAAGCTACGGAACACTCAATTACTCAACAATATCGCTTAACATAACAACAGACAAGAACGCAACCTGCAAATTCGGAACAACAGACACAACTTATGGAAATCTCACAACAGGATTCACAAGCAACGGAAGATTGCACAACGCAACTGTAACATCTTCTGAAGGGCTGAATGTTTACTTCGTGAGATGCTCAGCAACAGAAGGAGTAATTATAGGCGCAAACATGACTGAATCAAAAATAATAATATTCAATGTTGACACATCAACAACATTCAGCGGATGGATAACACCACTCTACGGAGGAGGAAGCATTGGCTGGAGATTCTTCTATGCTCCAAGAACATTCCTCAATGTAGTTAACTTAAGCAGCAACTATAATGTAAGCAGAGTGCTCCAAAACATCAACACAAGCTACAACCTGCTCTATTACTACAACTCATCAATTGGAGGATCAGCAGGATGGAAAGTCCATAGGCCTTCCAACATAAGCCTGTCAGAATTCACAGAGTTCAATGACGACGGCGCAAACCAGTATTGGATTAATATGACCAACACAAGCATAACACAAATCAGGATAAATTAAGGATAAATTAATAAATCCTTGATTTTTTTTTGTTTTTTAATTTTTTATTTGACACTTAATTTGACACTTATCTTCGGGGGTTGACTGATGAATAAAAAAAATCTGCTTTTGTTTCTGATTCCCTTACTTGTAATTCTATCATCCTTTTTCGTGGCTGCTGTTCCCGGAAGCTGGTACGGCAGAGTTTATATCAACGATTCTCTTGCTCCAAATGCAACAAGAGTCGATGCTTTCGTAAATGGAGCATTGGTAGACACATCTTATGTTGGTCAGGACATTCTTATTTCAGGCCACTACAGCGTCGTTGTTCTTGGCGCATCAGGAGATACTGTGACATTCAAGGTTTGGAATGTTTCTGCAAATGAGGGTTCGCAGAGCTGGGGCTACGGAGATCATTTTCTCAATCTTACCATGACAACCTTATCAAATGGAAACACCTGCCAGTTTGCAGGAGCCTGCACTGGAGGATACTGCGTTCATAATATATGCAGGGCATCTTCAACCCACTGCGGAGACAGCTACTGTGATTCTGGAGAGACTGCAACTTCGTGTTCAGCTGACTGCGGAACTGTTGTAGGTTCTGGAACAAGCGGGGGCAATGGCGGATTAGCTGCTGCGACAACCACTCCTACTGCTGAGGCTGTTACAGAAGCAGCTGTTGAAGAGGCTGTTGCTGAACCAAAAGTAGTTGAGACTGTTGGCGAAACAAAAATTGAAGGAGAAACAATTATACAGACTTACAATCAGATAAGTGCTGATTCTCCTGTTACATTTGATGTGTCAATTTCAGATGTTTCAGTAACTTCAGTCTCTGTCGATACTAGAACAACAGTAAAAAATGTTGAAATCAAAATCACAAAAATTGACAGCGCTCCTGTTCCCGCACCAACAGGAATAGTCTATCAGTATTTTCAAGTCGATAAGACAAATATTGAAAACAGTGATGTAGAGAGGGCAACAATAAAATTTAAAGTTCCAGTGTCCTGGATTAATGAAAACGACCTTCAACCTTCAGAGGTTGCCCTGAAAAGATACACTGACAAATGGAATGATCTTCCGACAACAGAGATTTCAAGAGACAGCGATGCCGTGCATTACGAAGCAAACACACCAGGATTCAGCTATTTTGCAATAGGAGCAAGGGAAGAAGCTCCGGCACCTTCACCTATCACCGGCGCAGCAATAGCTAAGAAAGCAGGGGAAGAAGCAAAGCCAAGTTCTGTTGTATGGATTATTCTGGGGGTAGTCTTCCTGGCAGTCCTGATAGCCATTGTTGTTTTGCTGACGAGAAAGAAGAAGAAATAAGAGAAGAGACCAAAAATAAAAGACCAAAAATAAAAAAGCGAAATTTAAAAAAATTGAAAAAAAGTAAAGCAAGAAAGTAAAAAAGCAAAAGAAGGAAAAATAAAAAACTTGAAATTCTCACTCAATCTCACTCAATTCTCACTCAAACTCGATAGAAGAATAAGAAACAATTTCATCATATTTCTTGTTTATGTCAGCAGAGGTGTAATACTTCAGAAGACTGACTTTTTTTACATTCTCAAGAGCCTCCATCATAACAAGTACAGGATAAACACCGCAGATTGTTGGCTGGGAGATGTTCACAAAACTGAGGAGTTTTTTGCTGTCAAGCTGTTTTATTATGCTGATAGCTTTCAAATCATGATTCCTTATTTTCTGCAGCACGCTTTTAACGCTTCCAAAGTAGGGGCTGTATCCATATTTCATTCCATAGTGCGTCAGGTCAGTGCTGACAATGATTGTTGATTTTTTACTCTCTTTTCTGTTCTCTTCAAACTCACTGATGATTTCCCTGATTTTTCTTCCAGCATCAGCATAATCTATGTCTTCCGCAATTATCAGCGGAACAATCCTGAATTTTTGTTTCCTTATTTTGTAGATGTATTGGAGGAATGGAATCTGCACTTCAATCGAATGCTCATTCCTGTGCACCAATTCACTGATATCGATTCCAAGCTCATTTGAAAGTTTGTTGACAATTTCAACATCTGTCTTTGCTGTTCCGAAAGGGGTTTCAAAATCATCGGTTGTCAAGGCGCTTGAAAATCCACTATGATTTGATCCAATAATGAAAATCAGATTTGGAAGCTCGTGCTGAAGCATTTCCTTGTAAAAATTTGCCGAGCAGGCGCCTGAAAACTCATAGCCGGCGTGGGGAACTATGCCTGCCCTGATGTGTCTTTTTGACTTAATTTTCATGTCCTGAATTTTCTTTTTCTTTCCAATGCAGAATTCTGACTGAAAGCAGGCCATTATCTGCTTCCTGAGTTCTTTTGCATCATCCTTGTAGAATTTTCCTTTCACAAATGGTTTTCTTGTGGACATATTTATTGTGCAATTTTTTTAACAAAGAAAAATAAAAAATGAAAAGCTTGGCAATTAAAATTCAGTTTTTATGTTTCCACTCTTCCAGCTATTTTTCCTCTCCTCAAATGCGAGAACTGTCCTGATGCTGTCTTGTAAGTAACTTCTATGTTTGAAGTGAATTTTGAGGATCCCGAATTCGAGCAGTTTATGACAAAGGTGTTTGTTGATCCATCAGTCAGATTTGCTCCGGCAAGTGTTGTGCAGGCAGTATTTGTGAGGTTAATGCCCTGAATATTCACTGTCTCGCCCAATCCGTTTTGGATAAAGAGAGAAACATTTGTTGATGTGATTTTGAAATCCACACAAGCTAATCCTGAAGTGAGTACACAGCTTTCAGGGAGAAATCTTTCAGGACTGAAAACACCGAAGTAAACTAATGCAGCAATAGCTGCAAGGACAACAAGGATCGCCCAACCGTAAGTCATTAGGAATTCAAGTGCTGCTTGGGCTTTTCTCTTTTTTCCAGGATTGAACTTCATTTAATCCACCTCTTGTTTGTAAAACAAAAATTGTTCTTATTTATAAACTTTTCTTATGAGTACTCTTATTTATCTAAATTTAATTTTTAACTGCTTATCCTGTCAAGTATTGCATTTATCTCTTCCTCTTCATTCTTCATGACTTTTGTATAAGGGAAGACTGCAACCACCAATATGAGTATTCCTCCTAGTATTATTAAATTAAGGAAGAATGTTGAAACATAACTATTAACATATCCTACGAGCGCCAAGATGAGAAAAATGAAGTAAATCACAATTCCAAAATTAAGGATTAGAACTGCCCGCTCTCTTTCAATTTTTAGTTTTTCAAGCTTAATGTGAATTAATTCATGCTCAGTATCAGAAATTCTTTTATGAGTATGACCGTGTGTATGGCCTCTTTTTTGCATGCACACAACAAAAATCTTCTTATTTATAAACATTTTTAACCATTGTTAGATGGTTAAATCTTTCTAACAAAATTTATATATGAAATAAGTCTTCTTGAAATATATTAATTTGCCATTTGTTAATATTTGTTAAAAATACAGAAGTATAGGAAAAATAGGAAAAAATAGGAAAAAATAGGAAAAAATAAGAAAATTAAATAATTAAATAATAATTGAATAATAGAAAGAGAACATAAGAGAATAAAAAAATAAAATGAGGTGCTGAATGAACAGAGTTCCAATTGGCATTGAAGGATTTGACAAGTTGGTTGAAGGAGGTTTTACTGAAAATTCGATAAATCTTGTATGCGGAACTCCGGGTACAGGAAAAAGTATTTTCTCCCTTCAATTTTTGTATAACGGCGCTGTTAACCATGGAGATAAAGGCATTTATGTTTCTATTGAGGAAAAGCCAGAATCACTGAAACTGCAGGCGCTTCGTTTTGGCTGGGATTTCGATAAGCTCGAAAAAGAAGGAATGGTAAAAATAATAAAAGTGCCGATTGACATTGCAAACTATGACATAGTAAAGGCAATCAGGCAGGAAGTTGAATCGATGAATGCAAGAAGAGTTGTAATTGATGCAATTTCAATTCTCGCGATAAATTACCCCATTTACAAAATTCCAATAAGAACAGCGTACAGCCAGAGTGAAATGACAAAAACACAGTATATGAATTTTTCAGAGCAGATGAGGCAGTTTGTCTATCTTTTAATTGACAAACTGAGAACTGTTAACACAACTTTTCTAATAACTGGAGATTCAGTCGGCCACAGCGGGTTTCTTACCCGGGACACTGTTTCAGAGTTTATCTCAGATGCAGTTATAGAGATTAAGATGATAACAATGGGAAAGACCGTCAACAGAACCCTCGAGATTAAAAAAATGAGAGTTACTTCAATACAGCCGGGGCTGAACACAATGGTCATTGACAAGAACGGCATAAGCGTACTTCCCTTTGAGTATTGATGCAGAGGGAATATTGACGCAGGAAATGGTAATGCATCGAAATTGATGAAGGGAATAGTAACGCATTGAAATAGATGAAGGAAGTGGTAATGCATAGAAATTGATGAAGGAAATAGTAACGCAAAATAGTAATGCAATATTGTTTTTTTATTGTTTTTTTTTGACTTTGATGAAAAAGGTGGAAAAAATGGAAGATTCTGTCAAGTATTCAGGAAAACAACTGAGAAAAAAAGTATTTGAGCTAATCACCGAGCATTGGCCGATTCATCCTTCTGCTGTGTGCAGGAAGCTCAAGATTGCTGACAGTGTCTCCAACATTTCAAAAATAAAATATCATTTTGACAAGCTAAGGGCAGAGAACAAAATCCTGACAAAAAAAATTGACAGGGCGCTGATTGCATGGCCCAACAACATCGAGCAGAGCAGAGAGCTGAATACCGCAGCTGTGCAGGCAGAAGAAAATAAAGAATACAAGGAAGGCGAACTTAAATCGGATGCATTGCCGGATTCATTTGCTGAAAAAGAAATTCTGGAAAATTAGAAGATCAATCAGGGAATTAAACTTATAGAGAGTTTTGAAAAAAGTGGTTTTTTGTGTAAAAATTATTTTTTTATGAATTAAAACAGAAAAAGAATTCTGCTTCTTTTTTTTCCTTTCAGTTTTTGTTGT
>DATDSP010000062.1:0-8319 GCA_035291205.1 Candidatus Nanoarchaeia archaeon
GGAAATCAATAATCTCGCCATGCAAAGCTTGATGTGTGATGAACAGCAAAGACTGAGCGGTGACATAACAATACGGACATTTGACACTGAAACACAAAGACCCCTGCCGGATGTTTCCATTACATTCGGATGCGGAAATTACAGAAGCTGTCCTTTTGAGCCCACAAATTCTGAAGGAGTGTTT
Source organism: Candidatus Nanoarchaeia archaeon (assembly GCA_035291205.1). Classification (GTDB taxonomy): domain Archaea; phylum Nanobdellota; class Nanobdellia; order Woesearchaeales; family DATDSP01; genus DATDSP01. Next base: position 185 of record DATDSP010000062.1, read on the forward strand.
CTTGGAAAACTACCAATATGCATCGGCTCAGGATATTTGCTTCTCGAAAAGCAGGGCTACAGGCCAAAAACAGTTCCTTTTGAAGCAACTCAAAAAAACAAAGCAGTGATTGCAGAACTCGAGAATTACAAGAAAATAAAAGTTGATGCAAAAATAATTGATGTGTTGTTTGACTACAACAAAGGCACAGTTTATCCTTCTGAGCCGAGAGGCATTGGAATAAATGAGCAGATTGCGCTGACACTGGCAAAAACAAAAGAGAGCTTGTTTGGGCAGGAGTATTCACAGCTCGCAGTTCTTGACAGCAACAGGCAGGAAGCTGAAATGCTGTTGTTTTCAGGAGACTTTGAGCTTGAAGCAAGCTTATTCTCAAAGAAAGAGATTGTAATAAATCCTGGATGCCAGCAGGTATGCGTTGAAAAGAACAGCAAGGGAGAGTGCACCAGAAGAAAAGGAATTCCTGAACAGCAGTTGATTCTGAAAAATCCTCAGGTGGGAGGAATTCACAAGAACATAACAATCATTCCGGGAAACATGAACAAAAAAATAACATTCTACATAATAAGATTCCCTCAGCCTGTCTGCACAGCTTCAGAGGAATGCACATTGTATCCGTGCTTCACTATAGATGAAATGGGCAAGAGCGATTTCTATTCTGAACTATTCAAAAATAAGGTTGCAGAAAAATATGAGTAAATGCATATGTGAATTAAAAGCAATTAAAAAATAAAGCTATGCAATACCAACAATCCCTTTCTTAATCAGAACAATCATCACTGTCAGGAACACAGCAAAAACTGCAAAGCTGGCTATCATCGACTTCACATACTCTTTCCTGAAGTAGGAGAATGCTATCATATACGAGAAGAATGGCCCGAATATTCCTGCAAACAACCCCAGAACCTTGAGATAGATGAAAAGAAGAACCCAGACAACATATCCCGCCAACCCTACGAGAGTTGCGTAAATTTCTCTTGCAGTGAATTTAAAATATGCCTTGATGAAATATGATGCAACAGCTGAAAAGGACAACTCTGCTGTCTTCTCTGCTGTCTTTGACTGCACTTGCTCAATTCCTGAAGCTTCTTTGACTGCCCTGGCTTCATTATCCTGAGATTTTTTTTCTTCCTGAACAGCTGGCTGAGCTTCATTTTCCTCTTTTTTTTCATCCATATGACAAATAAAAATTAACAATAGTATAAAAAAGTTGGCATACATTTCAAAAAAATTTATATATCACTTCTGCCTACGGATTCTTATGCGAATTACAACAGGGCTTGGTGCATTGCTTGTAACAATAGGAGCTTCACTGCTTTTGATATTCTTGGGGCTGATATATTTTATAATCACTCTTTGGATAGTCAAGATTGGAAGCAATCTTATACTTGGAAAAGACGCGCTGAATCCAAATTGGGCAGTTCTTGCAGCTTCGATAATTGCAGTAGGCTCAGTGATAGCTTCTTCTCTGCAGAAAAGCTGAGCAAAAAAGGGTGATGAAATGGCTGACTTGTTTGCAGAAATACCGAGTGAAGATATTGAGGGATTCAAGCAGGATTTTATTCCGCTGATAAAAATATCCTCCTTTCTTGACAAGGAAATAAGCGAGGGCCACGAAAAAGCTTATTCTGCTCTTCCAAAATTCAGGAAATATCTTGATGAATTCAACAGGAAATACAAAGGAGTGTTCATAAAATTTGTTGAGACAAATGAGGGCTTCCAGCTAAGGCTTTACATCATGGAAGAGAAAAGCGTCAAAGATGTGTTTTTCAATTCAGCATCAAAAATCCCTGGATTGTCGGCTATCGGCTCTGACAGTCTTGAGAGAGACAGCATCCACAACCAGAAGGAATTTGAGCTTGAGCTCAGGCAGATTACTGACAGGATTTACATAAGGTATTATGGTGATGCTTCTGTTTTTCTGAAATTTGATAAAAATCAACAGATGGTCGAGCTGGTGCATCATGCTGAATCAATAGTCAGGGAGAACCATCCTGAATTTGTGCTTTTTGCATATTACTCCCTGAAAAACTATGACAGCAGGATAAGCCTGAAAAGCATTGCCGGCTCATTCAGCTCTCTTGCTTCCGGAGAAGGATTTTATCCTGAGGTTTTTTAATTTTCAGGATGTGCGTAGCATATTCATTTTTCAGTTAAAAATATAAACTCTTAAGAAATCTTGATCTCTGATGATAAGCCCTCTTTTTTCTAAAATACCCCACGAATTCATTGAGGAGTTCAAGCTTGATTTTCTTCCTCTTGTCAGGATGACCAAGGAGCTTGACAAGGAATTCGGCGAAGCAGAAGAAGAGATAGTCTATAATCTCCCGAAATACAAGATGTATGTTGCATTGTTCAACAAAAAATACAGATGGGTGTATGTGAAATTCATCGAAACAAATGAGGGCTTCCAGCTAAGGCTTTACATCAAGGGGGAAAAAAATGTGAAGGACGCTTTTTTGAATGCAGCATCAAAAATTGAGGGTGTTCTTGCCATTGGCGCTGAAAGCCTGGAGAGAGATAGTGTGTTCGACCAAAATGAGCTTGAGCTTGAATTGATGCAGATCCGCGACAGGATACACATACTTTATTCAGGAAATGCCTCTATCCTGCTTCGGCTCGACAAAATGGAAAAACTGGTTGAGCTTTGCTATGATCAAAAAACAATTCTCAATGAAAGAGGCCCTGAATTCAAGCTTTTTGCTTACTACGCCCTGAGGGATGGTTATGACAGAAAAATAAATCTGAGGGATGTGGCGGGGGCATTCAGCACTGCAGCATCAGGCGTGGGAAAAACTTTCGTCGGGCCTGTGAGATGATTTCTTTGCTAGAAAAGCCAATACACAACACCTGAAATTATGAGCATTGTTCCCAAGTCAGCAATTGAAGTGCTTATTGGAATCAGAAAATTAGCAGGGTCTTCTTTTCTTTTGTAAATACTGACTCCTACAGCAGTTGTCATCCAGAAAATAACAGAAACAAGCAGTATTGTTGCAATCAGGGAAATGGCTATTATTCTTATCAGCAATGAAGGATCGAAACTAAATCCTTTGGCATAAGCAATCAAGACTGAAAAAACGCTGAGATAAAAAGAAGAAACAAGCGCTGTTGTGATGATTAAGAAAAACAGATTGCCAAGCTCGTTGTTCTTCCACCACTCCTTTTCATTCATCTTTCCCAGATACAGCATCGTAGTGACTCTCGAGGCGATTATGGAGCCGAAGTCTCCTATCATGTCATTCAGTGCAGGAATCAGTATCAGAAATGGAAGAAAAAATATTATCTTTTCTTTCGCGAATTCAAAACTTAAGCCACCAACAGCGCTTAATATTGAAGCTATTATCAAAATCTTGATGCTTTCAGTGAATATTTTCAGGATTATTTTTCTCATTTATCCACCTGCAATAAAAACAGCTATGAAAAGGGACAAAATGCTTATTATATCGCCGACAGTCGTGATGTACGGCCCCATTATGTTGTCAGGATCGTGGCCTTTTTTGTAAAGCCAGAACACAGTGTATATTGTCAGGGGAATCTCTATAACATTTGATATCATCACAGCTATCAGCGCCACCAGAATTATAAGCGGATAATTTATCTTGAAAAAAATCATTGTTGCGATGTATGCGACAATTCCAAGAACCAGCCCAACTGTTACCGCAAGAAGATAAGAGGAGATTATGTTTCCCATCAGAGTTTTTGTTTTTTTGAGCTCCGGCTTCAGGTAGCCTATGTGAAGGAGAGAGCTTATTCTTGATGCCAGGGAGCCTGAAATATTGCCACGCATTTCCATAAAGCCAGGAATCAGTATAAGCAGGCCTGGAATGAGGAGAATCTTGTCTGTGTAAAATGCAAGGGATATTCCCGCAACAAGCCCTCCTGTTATGGATATAAATTCGCTGGATATTATTTCATAGAAATCTCTCTGCTCCTTCTTCTGGGAATTTTGATTAAGCATTTTACTGCTTTTTTCCCCTCAAAAGTTCAACAAGCTTCTTTTCAGCTTTCTCTCTTCCAACTGCAACAACAAGGTCTCCTGGCAGAAGCCTTGTTTCCTTGTCAACATCAAACATCCATTTATCCTTTCTCTTGAGGCAGACAATATGGGCTCTGGTGTTTGTTCTAATCGATGAGTCTCCTATTTTCTTGTTTGCAATAGCTGATTTTTCCGACACAACTTCATCAATTATTCTCCTGGAAGATCCTGTAAGAATGTCCCTGATTATCGTAATGGGATGCTCTGACTTTGCAAGTTCAGCAAGTTTTTTTGTTTCATTCGCCACCCCCCTTATCGAAGCTGTCAGGTCTATCAGGATTAGCCGGTCATTTTCAGACTCGCGTATCTTGAAAATCATTCTGAGAGTGTCCTTCTCAAGATTTTTAATTTCATCATAAACCTGATCAACCTGCAAAGCTATTTTTTTGTCGTGCAGAAAAACAGCAGAATAAGACAGGTCAAGAAGAAGCTCGCTGAGCTCTTTCATTTTAATAATATTTTCCTTTATGTTCCCCATAAAATCACCTCTTTTTTCAGTTTTGATTTTTTGATTAATTGAACAATTCATCAAAAAACTTAGTTAAATAAGGTTAATATGAAACCCTCTCGCTTCGCTCGCCAGCATCGTCCTCGCTATCATATGTTTTATTGTAAGGCTCTGCGTTCCCGTAGGGAGCAACCCCTCGCCACGAGCCAAACGATTTTACCAACCAGCTGCGGAATTGATGCTGGGCAGGGTTTCATATTAGCTGTTAAATAAAAAAGATTTATATATATTTTCATTTCTGTCTTAAGCATGACTGCAGGAAAAAATAGAGAAGGGGGCAGCAAGAGGGTGCGTGAAATGAACATGATAAGGGAGGAAGAGAAATTCATCAAGAAAGAGGAGCAGGACTTGGAGATTCTTTATGAAAATCTTGAGATGGAGAAAATTCACAAGCTGGAGTCAGCTAGCATAATAGAGTCAATTCAAAAGTTTATTTATGACACTGAAAATGACCTGAAGAGAATAGAATCACAGCTTGAGTATATGCAGAAGAATCCTGACAGGGAAAGAATATTGCACTTGTACGAAGAGCTGAGACTGAAGCACAATTCATTCAAGGTTGTGCTGAAACGGCTTGAAAAGATTGAGCACAACGACGAAAAATTTGAAAAAAACCTCAATAAATTCATCAGGAGAATAACTGAGGACTTTGACACCGCAGCAAGGCTTTTGAAAAAAATAGGGCAATAAAATGAATTTTCAGGGCTTAAGCAAAGTTGAGACAGCGGAGTTCTACGTGAGTCAGGCCTTGAAGGCATCCCGGGATTCTGCGTCCAAAACAAGAAACGACCTCAAGAAAAGCCGGCTTGACAACATTGGGAAATCGACGAGGGTGGAGCACGCACGAATTTATTCAGTGAAAAACAATTTGCACAGCAGTCTTTTCAATATTGTGAAGTCCTTCCCGAACATTGAGTCTCTTCCGGACTTTTATCAGGAGCTTATTAAGATAACCCTCGACTACGGAATGCTTAAGCAGAGCCTGGGCGCTGTAAACTGGTGTTCAAGCAGAATGGGCACATTATTCAATGAATATTCACTAAAAATAAAGAAGTCCAAAAGTTCTCAGCACGCATCAAAATTCGTGCGGGAATTTTTCGGCAGGGCTTTTTCTGTTGTCAGGCAGATAAGGAAAAACCTTGAATATCTTGAAAACGCAAGAAAAACAATGAAAGCATATCCTTCAATCAAGACAGGAATTCCAAGCATTGCAATTGCAGGATTCCCGAATGTCGGCAAGTCAACACTGCTCAGGAAGCTGACTCCTGCAAAGCCGGCTGTTGGAGACTACTCTTTCACCACACAATCAATAATGCTTGGCTACGCGGAATTTGAAGGCAGGAAAATTCAATTCCTTGATATCCCTGGAACATTGAACAGGTTTGACAGGATGAATTCTATAGAACAGCAGGCATATCTTGCAATGAAGTATGTTGCTGACTTTATGATATATATCTTTGACCTGACAGAGAGATATTCTCTTGAAGAACAGATTAAGCTTTACAGGAAGCTGAAAGAGTTCAAGAAGCCGATTATTGCCTATCTCAGCAAGTGCGACATCATCGAAGATAAAAAAATAAAGGAATTTAATGAAGCTCATCCCAACTTTGACATAATAACTGATTCAGAAATCCTGAGAAAAGAGATTTTCAGAAGAGTGATTAAAAAAGAAAAAACAGAAGACTAGAAGAGCGATTTAAAAAATAGAAAAACAAGATTAAAATAATTATAAAAAAAAAACACCAATCAACAACAACCAATTCAAAACAGTCTGTATTTTCCTTCAATAATCTTGACCTGGATTCTTTCAATGTCGTTAAGAACTTCGTTCACAGCCCTTTCAACATCCCGCTTTGACTTCTCAAAGTGCTTTGAAGAAACCTCAACATTTACCACAGGCTCATCAAGCCGTTTTCCTATCTGAGTCAGCAGGTACACATTGCATTCTTCCACACCATTTATGAGAGAGATTCTTTTTGCAATTTCCTTTGAGAGCACCTGATAGAGTTTTACAGGATGGTTGATGTTCTTTCCGGCTGTTGCTTCCAGACTCATAGGCCTCATTGGAGTTATCAAGCCATTGGCCCTGTTGCCTCTTCCAACCTGCCCGTCATCGCCGTTTTCAGCAGAAAGCCCTGTGCAGGTCAGGTAGATTCCAGATTCCTTTCCAAGTTTCGGGTTGTCAAGAGTGTTAAGGTCAAGATGAATATTATATCTTGATTTTATCTGCTTTTTTATGTAATCTTTCACTTTTTCTTTTTGTTCAAGATAATGGTGCATTGAGCTTATATGTTTGTCAACGAATGCAGCAGCAACAGTGGCCCTGATTTCTCCATCAGCTCTGTAAGCCATTACTTTTGTGTCTTCGCCAACTGCCTTGAATTTCCGCAGAAACCACACCGAGCCAAGAAGTTCGCTGATTTCCAGAACAATCCTTTCTGTTTCTGACAATGGCGCGTGCGAAGCCCCAAAGGATGTGTCATTCGCAATCAGCTTTGCCCTGAAGACCTCCTTGAGATTTTCAGCTCCTTCCCTGAAATCAACTGTAACCTGAAAATACCTTGGATGAATGTACCTGAAATTTTTCATATAATTGTACGCTGATTTTGAAACAATTTCATTTACTGGAATGAACTGTTTGTCAACAACGCCTGTTGCTTTTCCAGCAATTATCAGGCCAATTGGCTCAATAATGTGCCCTCCTCCGAACATTGTCTTTGATTTGCCGGCAATCAAAAGCCCTTTGTCCAGATTGTGATGAAGGACATTTCCAAACTTGCTGAGATAATAAAGAGAAAGCTCCCTGCTTGCTGACTCACATATTGAATCGCAGATTGTATCCGGATGGCCGATGCCCTTTCTCTCGACAAATTCAACATTTTTTTCATGAAATCTGTTGATTGTTATTTTTCTCATTTTGCTTTTATTTTTTGAGGTGGATTGTTCTTGTTGGGAATGGAATTCCTATCTTTTCCTTGTGCAATGTTTCATAGATTTTTGTTGTGATAAGGTCTTTCATTCTGAATCTTTCTTTTAAATCATGAATCCAAAATAACACTCTGAATTTCAATGATGACTCACCCATCTCAGTCAGGAGCACTTCTGGTTGAGGCTCCTTTAATATTCCTTCTGTACTGTTAACGCGGCTGCCAACAATTTTTTTTACTTTGTTTATGTCGTTGCCGTATTCAACGCCGAAATCCACAATGATTCTTACGCTGGGCACTGGAAGAGTCAAATTTTTCATTTTCAGCTGCGCAAGCATTCCATTCGGCATTATTATGTATTCCCCATCAGGAGTTATCAATTTAGTCGACCTGAATCCAATGTCATTTACAGTGCCTATTTCTCCTGAATCAAGCTGGATAACATCTCCAACTTTTAAGTTCTTGTCGAATACCATTGAAATTCCGCCCAGAACATTTTCCAATGTGGGCTTGAGGGCAAGTCCAATAACCAGGCCTGCAATTCCCAAGCCAGCCAACAGCGGTGTTATGTCGAGCTGCCATTCCTTTAATATTACTATCGCTGTGATAATAAGTATTATTGCTTTCATAGTCCAATGGATTAACGGCAAAAATTGTTCGTCCAGAG
>DATDSP010000063.1:0-5948 GCA_035291205.1 Candidatus Nanoarchaeia archaeon
TGAAGTTCTCTACGCTGACAAAGCCTGATCTTGTAAGTGCCTATGAAAACAAGGCAGATACAATAAACTGGGGGCAGGCAGAGGCAGGGCTTGCAAGGCATGAACTTGACTGGTATTGGGGCATCAACACTTCAAGAGCGCTGACAAGCGCCATAAAGACAGCAGGAATGTTCAAGGTGCTTTCAGCAGGCAGAGTTCAAGGTCCTACGTTAAAGATAATCGTTGAAAAAGAAAATGAGATAAAGGCATTCAAGTCAGAGCCTTACTGGCAAATCCAGCTTCTGGGAGACATCAGGAAAGGCAGTATTGAAGCGTGGCACAAGGAAGACAAGTTCTTTGACAAGAAAAAAGCTGATGGAGTTATGCAGAAAATTTCTGGAAAAAAAGCTTTTGTTGAAAAAATAAAGAAAACGCAGAACAAGCAAAATCCTCCTGCTCCGTTTGACTTGACAACACTGCAGACTGAGGCTTACAGGTGCTTCAGGATAAGCCCAAATGATGCACTTGCAATTGCCCAAAATCTTTATGTCGAAGGACTGATCTCTTATCCGCGAACAAGCTCTCAAAAACTTCCTCCGGTAATTGGCTACAAAAAAATTCTTCAGCAAATTGGAAAACAGAAGGAATATTCCGAGCTTGTCAATTCGCTTCTGAATAAGCCAAAATTGGCTCCGAACGAAGGAAAGAAGACAGATCCTGCACATCCTGCAATTTATCCCACTGGAATTCAAAAGAAGCTTGAAGGAAAGAATGAAAAAATTTATGACCTGATTGTGCGGAGATTTTTGGCTACATTTGCTGAGTCAGCATTAAGAGAAACTGCGGTAATAGAAGTAAATGTCAATGGTGAAATTTTTGTTGCAAATGGCACAAGAACAGTGGAGAAGGGCTGGCATGTTTTCTACGGAAAGTATGTTCCATTCAAGGAGAAGGAAATGCCTGACGCTGATGAAGGAGAGGAAGTCAGTATAAAAAATATTAATCTTCTCGATAAGAAAACACAGCCTCCTCCAAGGTATACTCCTGCTTCGATAATCAAGGAGCTTGAAAAAAGAAATCTTGGCACAAAATCAACAAGAGCGCAGATAATTGAAACACTCTACCAGCGAAGCTATGTTAAAGGGGAATCATTGGAAGCCACTGATCTTGGCATCAATACTGTAGAAACTCTGCAAAAATACTGCCCTGAGATTGTTGATGAAGAGCTTACAAGAGAGTTCGAGCTGGAAATGGAGCAGATAAGAGAAGGCAAAAAAAAGAAAGAGAGTATCCTTGAGAAGGCCCGCACTATCTTGAAGAAAATTCTTGCACAATTCAGGAAGAAGGAAAAAGGAATTGGGGAAGAACTTCAGGAAGCAACAAGGGAAACGCAGACTGAAATGAACACAATTGGAAAATGCCCCAATTGCGAGACCGGAACACTGATGATGCGTCGCGGAAAGTTCGGGAGATTTATAGCCTGCTCAAATTATCCGGAATGCAAGACAACTTTCAAGCTTCCAGCGAATGGATTGATAAAACCCTCAAAGGATATCTGCAAGGACTGCGGTCATCCCATGATTGTAGTGATAAGAAAAAGGAAGAGACCTCAGGAAGTATGCATCAATCTTGACTGCCCCTCTAAAAAAATTGATGAAGCGCTGGTTCAGGAAAAGCCCTGTTCTAAATGCAATGAGGGCAAACTTGTATTAAGGAAAAGCTTGTATGGAAGCTTTCTTGCCTGCAACAGGTTTCCGCAATGCAGGCACATAGAAAAGATTCCTCAGTGAATGACTTTTATCTAAATTCTATCATAATCCACAAAGACAATCCACAAGATTAAAAAAGAGGTTAAAATTTAAGGATGTTATGAACAGGCGCAGGACTCAGACAACAGGTATGATTGTTCTTTTTTTGTTCTTTTTCACAATATTAATTATTCTTTTTCCTCCTGTGTCAGCAACTAAAACAATGAAGCTTCTTGCTGTCAGCGAGACAGACAATGGATACATTGGAAGCACTGCTGACCTTTTTCTTGATGTAAAGCCGGGAACAGGAAGAATATTCATTGACACCTACCCTTTGTCAAAGCTTGACACGCAGATTTCAACAAGATTTGCAAATGAGATTGCCTGCAAGGAAATAGAAGAGGATTGCAGTGAATATGATTTTTTTTACACAATAAAGGCAGACACATCAATCGTAGGAGGCCCGAGTGCGGGCTCAGCAATCTCAATCCTGACAATTGCGTCTATGAAAAACCTTGAGCTTGAAAAAAATATTGCAATAACCGGAACAATAAATTCAGGAGGAACAATAGGGCCTGTTGGAGGATTAAAGGAAAAAATTGATGCTGCTGTGAAAGCAAATATCACAAAAGTTCTGATTCCAAAAGGAGAGCGGATTGTGAGGGATGACTTTGCAGGCAATGATTCAGGCAATGCTACCTCAACTGATCTTGTGGAATATGCAGGAAAAGCAGGTATTGAGATTGTTGAAGTTGGAGAACTCAATGAAGCTGTTTATCTTTTTTCCGGCAGGAAAATAAAGCCTGATTTTGACAGCAGGCCGGTTGTTATTGATGCTTCATACCAAAACATTATGAAGAATCTTGCAGCAACCCTTTGCAGCAGGACTAACGACCTGTTCTCGGAAGTTTCCAGATATGATATAAAAAATGATTCTGTTATGGCACAAAAAAATATGGCGTTGAATCTTTCAAGCAGAGCAAATGCCTCGGTTATTGCAGGAGACTATTATTCCTCAGCAAGCTATTGCTTTGGCGCTAATGTGAAACTAATGTATGCTATTTATTTTGTTCAGGGAATAAAAGAAGATGAAATAACAAAAACAAAGAAGAATTTTGCAGATTATCTGGACAACATTGACAAGAGTCTTAACAAGACTGAAATAAGCACTCTGACAGACCTTCAAACATATATTATTGTGAAGCAGAGAATTTTGGAGGCACAGGATGCTTTAGGCATCATAGACGCTGTGAACAGCACTGGCGAAAAAATCTATGAGCTTGCATACGCGAATGAACGCATCCTGAGTGCAGAATCCTGGAGCAGGTTTTTCGGAGCTCCTGGCAGAAAATTTGATGTTGATAAGGATGCGTTGAAAAAATCCTGTATTAAGAAGATTGATGAAGCTGAGGAAAGGGTTCAGTACGTAAAGCTTTTCTTTCCGTTTGCCCTGGAGGCGTCAAGAAAAGACACAGCGAATGCGAAATCCGACTTGAATACAGGAGAATACCATCTCTGTCTTTTCAAGGCGAGCAAGGCAAAGGCAGAAGCTGACCTGATTATTAGTGTTCTTGGAGTGGAAACCAGCCAGATAGAAAACATTCTTCAAATGAAGGAGGATATTGTGAGAAAAAATATTATTAGAAACATTGACAATGGAATTTTTCCAATACTGGGATACAGCTATTACGAATATGCAAAATCATTAAAAAACAGCGACAAGTATTCTGCACTTCTGTATTTTGAGTACGCAATTGAACTGAACAACCTCGATCTATATTTCAAGGAGGAGAAAAAATCCTCAGCTAAGTCATCTACAAAGGAATTAAGCAATGCTTCAAAAATCTGGATTGCCCTGATTGCCGGCATAGTTATTGGAATTGCTGCAGGGATTGTTCTTGGAAGAAAAAATTCAATAGAGATAAAATCGAAAAAGAAAACAAAGAAAAAAAGTGATAAATAACAAAAACTCGCTGCTCGGAGCTATCCGCAGGCTAAAGCCTGCGGTTTTACGCTCCTCGCTTAATCGCGAGTTTTTGGAATTAAAAACTGTCGGACTAAAGTCAGAGGTATTAAACCCGCCAGTTTTTAATAAAAACAGAAAGTGAAATTCTAACCTGATGGAAATTGGATTGAAAATTAATCAATGTTCTTTGCCTGCATTAGAATTATTAAAAGAATTAAAAGAATTATTAAAACCCCTACAAGCGCCAAGCTTGCGCAAAGCGCCTGCGGGGAAAAAGAGGTGATCTTGAAACCACTCAAGCGACAGCATAAGCCACCGCTCGCGTGGAAAAAGAGGTGATAGATTGTAATGCTTTAATGTCAAATTGTAGTGCTTTAATGTTGAGAAGCCCCTTTCCCACCACCTTTCTACTTTCTACTATATAGTAGATATAACTAATATATAAATATTTCGTTTTTTAAGTATTATTAAGTAGTTACAAGATAACAAAAAGGTATATTTTTAAAAAAGTTTTTAATTTTGCAGGCAAATATAAGGGTTATGAAGTGTATAAATTGCAGGATGGAAGGAAAAATTCAGCTTTATTTCAAGCAGTTTATGTGCGACTCCTGCTTTGCTGAAATGGTTGAACGCAGGACAAGGAAAGAAATGAGGGCTGAAAAATTATTCAAAAAAAATGACAACATCACTGTACTTGATGACGACAGCTTCAAGGCAAAGGTGGCTGTTGAAATCCTCAAGAGCGCACTGAAGAATCTTCCTGCTGAGATAAATGCTGTGAAAAAAATCACAGATACCGGCAAAAAAATAATTGTGCCCTGGTCTATTGACGACGAAAACAGAGAATTCCTGGAAAGGATTTTTTTCGATAAAAAAATAGAAAATAACAGCAACCAAATAAAAATTCTTAAGTCCCTGACTGACGCAGAAATTAAGATTTTTGCAGACATCAAGAAGCTGAAACACAAAACCTGTGAGGAGAAAAACGATTTTTTCAGCAACCAACTTGTGAAAATTCACTCAAAATATCCCACTACAAGGTACGCTCTGGCAAAAACAAGCAGAGCGCTGAAAAAACTGTGAGATGGATTACCTGAACAGCCTGCTGAATTCATCTGCGTACAACCCTGCAATTTCCTTGTCGTGGATTATCAGTATGTTTTCATCATTTTTTGAATCTCCACTTAAAGTTGGGTTCATGCTGCCGGTTATGACAATTTTTTTATCGATAATCCAGACCTTGTGGTGCATATTGTATTTGTTGTTGTCGAGTTTCACTTCAATTCCACTCCTGTTTAAATTGTAGAATGCACTCCACTCACTGAGCTGGCTCTTTTCAAACACACCACTGACTTCTATGCCTGCATTATGCCTTTCAATCAGCATCTTTTCAATTTCGTCGTGAGTGAAGCTGAAAGTCATAAAATAAATGCTCTTGTTTGCCTGCGATAGTATGTTCATCATATGCCCGGCGCAGTTGTCTTCAGGACAGAAATAATTCTCAATCAGGGTTCCATTCAAGGCAATTCCCGGATATCTGACTCTATTTCCTCCTCCAAATCTCCCACTCCACAATTCGGAGAACTCCTGCTCGTAGTTTTCCGACAGGTGAGCTGATGTCACTACAACAATGTTGTTGTCGTTTTCTTCAATGTTTCGTGTTGGATTGGTCGAGCCCGTCAGCACAACTGAATCGTCGAAGATGCAGAACTTGTTGTGGCTTAGCCGACTGGCATCATCCTGCCTGACAAATTCGAGATTTCTGACTTTTCTAAAGTTACCGTCATCAACAAGAATTTTAACATCAGCGGATTTGCTTTTTTCCCTGAAATCGCTGATTAAGACAGGAACAGTAAGGTCATAAATTGCACAATGCACTGATTTCTTGGATGATTTTATCAGCTTGCTGAAAACTTCAGTACAATTTTCAACAGCACAGAAATAAACTGATATGTCCTTCAAATCCTCAGATACAATCGCAGAAGATTTCACTGCTCTTCCAGCAACAGCGCTTCCTGTTATCAGAGGAATTATGAGAAAGTAGGAATATGCAAAAAGTGCAACAAGCAGGATTAGTGCAATTACAAGTTTTGACGCTCTTTTTTCTTTTTTCTCCATCAAAAAAAGGACATCAAAGAAGTTTTTATCCTTTTCTGTGATGATTTACCTATTTCAGGCTAATATGAAACCCTGCCCAGCATCAATTCCGCAGCTCGTAGATAAAACAATCTGGCTCGTCGCGAGGGGTTGCTCCC
>DATDSP010000064.1:0-3399 GCA_035291205.1 Candidatus Nanoarchaeia archaeon
GAGCAACCCCTCGCGACGAGCCAGATTGTTTTATCTACGAGCTGCGGAATTGATGCTGGGCAGGGTTTCATATTAGCCTTTCTTTTCAAAAACTTTTTATACTCCACTTTCCTTTTTCTTTTGAATGAAAACAAGCTATAAAGTAATTGACGCAATGACCAGAAAGATTGTGACTGACGAGCCTGATTCAACCATTCAGCAATGCGCCAGAAAGATGCGCGACAACAAGGTTGGAAGCATCCTGATAAAGGACAATAACCAGCTTGTTGGGATGTTTACCGAGGAGGATATTGTCAGAAAAATTATTGCGGAAGGAAATGATTATTCCAGGACGCTTGCGAAGGACATAATGGCAACAAAGCTTGTGGTCATAGAACCTCAGCGCGACATTTATGATGCGCTAGTCAAGATGAAGGAAAACAACGTAGCTCATCTTCCTGTTATGGATGGTGCAAAACTTGCTGGAATAATAACACTGAAGGATATTCTCAAGATTGAGCCTGCACTGTTCGATTTCATTGTTGAGAAATACGATGTTAAGGAAGAAGAAACAAAGCCCGTCAAGATAAGTGCAAGAAAAGGCGTCTGTGAAACCTGCGGGCAGTATTCTGAAGAAATATTTATGGTGGACGGCGTGCACATGTGCGACGAATGCAGGTATGAAGAAGAGAGCGAGGAAGAAGAGTAAGAAACTTATGAAAAAAAAAGAGGACAAATCAAAACTGTACGAATTCTATGGATTGGAATGCCCGCACTGCATGAAGATGAAGCCCTTAATAGAGAAGCTCGAAAAAGAGATTGGAGTGAAATTCCAGAGCCTTGAAGTCTGGCACAATCCAGAAAATGCAAAATTAATGGAAAAATTTGATCAAGGCCTGTGTGGAGGAGTTCCATTCTTTTACAATGAAGAAACTGATGAGTCAATATGTGGAGAGACAAGTTATGAGAAGCTGAAAAAATTTGCAATAAAAATGGCAATTAAGGGCAATTAAGAAGAGGTGACTTCATGTCTGTTAAAAAATCAATAAGAACAAAAAAACAAATTAAAAAAACAAATGTCGTTTCTCAAAAAAAGAAAATCAAAGAAAGCAGACAAGAAAGCAAACTTTACATTTGTGAGAAGTGCGGAGCGCTCAGCAAATCACCAGGAATTCACGAATATGACAAGGGGAGATTTGTGCCGAAGATTCCTGAAACCCTGAAGCTGAAATTATACATTATGTGGGGCTACAAAGGAGTTTTTGGATTGGCACTTCTTATATTCGGGTATTACAACCTGAAATCAAGCCTCTGGCAGGGATATGCGCTAATGGTTTTAGGGGTCATAATGTGCGGGTTCCTGGCAAAGGACATTTATCGAAGAAGAGTGCTGTTCTAAAATGGAAAAGATATTTTTGGGTTCGGACCATGCGGGATACAAGCTGAAAGAATTTTTGAAGAAGAATTTTGACAAGAAAAAAATCAAGTATTCTGATTTAGGGGCTGACAGCGAAGAAAGTTCCGATTACCCTGATTTTGCGCTTAAGGTTGCAAAAAATGTTGCAGAAAAAAGAGGAAATGGGATACTGGTCTGTGGAACAGGAACAGGCATGGTTATTGCAGCAAACAAGATTAAGGGGGTGCGCGCTGCTCTTGCGTACGATGATTATTCGGCGCGGATGGCGAGACTGCACAACAATGTAAACGTTCTCTGCCTCAGGGGAAGAAAAATTGATTTTAAGAAAGCACAAAGAATAGTGGACATCTGGCTGAAAACTGAATTCAGTGGAGAGAAGAGACACGCCAGGAGAATGGGCAAAATTTCAAGAATAGAAAAACAAAATTTCAGGAAATAAAATGACATCAATCAATGTTATAATTTCTCCTTCGATACTTTCAAAAACGCAGATGGATTTTGAAAATAAGCTGGTGCTTGCATCTGGATTTGAGAAGGTTCATATTGATATTGCTGACGGAAAATTTGTAAAAAATAAGTCCATAGAAAGCGAGGGCATAAAAAGAATAATTAAAAACAACAAAAACTCGCTGCTTGGAGCTATCCGCAGGCTAAAGCCTGTTTTACGCTCCTCGCTTAATCGTGAGTTTTTGGAATTAAAAACTGTCGGACTAAAGTCAGGGGTATTAAACCCGCCAGTTTTTAATAAATTCAGCAGAAGAAAGTGTGTTTTTGAATTTCACTTAATGACAACAAGTCCCCTGAAACAAATTTATAAACTGTACGACATTGCAAAATCAGGGGATTTTTTTGTTTTCCACGTTGAGGCTGTTAGCAGAAAGGAAGCTGAAGTGATTCTGAATGGCGTCAGGAAGCTAAACAAGAGAATAAAGATTGGAATCGCACTGAATCCCGAAACAATGATTTCTTCTGCTGGGAAAAAAATCGATTTTTCAATGGTTGATGAAATTTTGATTATGACAGTCCATCCGGGATACAGCGCTCAGGAATTTATTCCTGAATGTCTTGAAAAGATTGGCAAAATAAAAAAAATCAATCCAAAAATTATTGTGGAAGTTGACGGCGGAATTAACAAGGCAACAGCAAAACTGGCGAAGTCTGCTGGAGCTGATGTCCTTGTTTCAGCAAGCGCAGTTTTCAAGAACAGGAATGTTGAGAAAAATGCTGAAAGATTACTAAGGGATTAATTGTTTGTCAATAGGTAGATTGCTCCATCTTCATTCCCTTCGAGAATTTTGAATATGAGATGTATCCGAGTATAAACAAAACCACAAAATTTATAATATTTTAACTACTAGTCAATAATAAATGAGATTACTTATAGTGTTGACAGTGATGCTGATTGTATTGACAGCAACGGTTTTTGGACTCAGCTTTTTTGCACACAAAGACATTTCCAAAGACATCTCTAACAACATCTCTAAAAACATCTCTAAAAACATTTCCAGTGAGATTTCTGATTCAGGAAGCGCTGAAGAAAGAGATTCTCCTGCAGACAGAATTTCTGAAAGCCAAGTTAGAGTATACGATGACCGTGTTGTGATTTATATCAAGAATCCTGAATGGGCGACTTTTACTGACACAAATTCAATGGATCCTGTACTGGACAAGGGAGCAAATGCAATACAGATTGTTCCAAAATCAGAGGACGAGATTAAGGTTGGAGATATTATCAGCTACACGTCAGGATTAGTCGATGGAATAATAATCCATAGAGTAATAGATGTTGGCAGAGATGAGAAAGGGATTTACTATGTTGTTAAGGGAGATAATAATCGGAATCCTGATCCTGAGCAGGTGAGATTCAGCCAAATTACAAGGGTTTTGGTTGCGGTAGTGTATTGATAAATTTAAAATTCTGACTTTTTTTCCGCACTAAATTTATTAAGCTGTTTGACATAGTTGTTATAATGTGATTTTTATGCCTCACGATATAATGTGAT
>DATDSP010000065.1:0-15666 GCA_035291205.1 Candidatus Nanoarchaeia archaeon
TCAGATAAGAACCCCGTCTTTTGTGTCAACACCGCCAGAATATCCGTGCCTGCTTGGTGCAAGATTTGTATGCCCCTCTGCGCAGAACCCGTGCTGCTACGTGCACAATTCAACATCATTTTTGTTTGCGAGGGAAGGCAGTTTAAAAATGGTACTTTGTAAGAACAGTACGCTTGGATACAGGTGCAGCACTGGCCAAAGCCCTCCTTACTTTTCAGTGCAGGAACAGCTTGAGAATTACATCAAAAATCAAACAGCGCAATGCATAAACTTTGATTATCTGAAAAACATCACTGCGATGGACTTCAACAATGAAAAAGCAAACAACATGAGCGTCAGCGTAGTTATTAATGACGCTGATATTGACGTATCTGCCAGCATTCCATTTGAAGTTGCGGGCAGAATTACCCTGTTCAGGGAAGAAAAATACTCAATTAAAATAGAAGCAAGACTGAAAAACATTGTCAGGCTTGCAAATGAGCTTGTTGAAAAAGAGAAAACTGACGTAACATATGACATAACAAATCCAAAAAATATCCAAATCCCGACCGGAATGCTGGTTAAAAAGAAAAAGGATGCTTATCTGCAGGACGATATTATAATAATTAATGACACAAAATCAAACATTGGAGGCAGAACTCTCATCTTCCAATTCTATGTCAAGAACAGGCCGCCGGCACTGGATTATTTCCCGGAAAGAAAATCACCAAACATAGAATTTGACCTGTTGCTGTTCACAAATTCAGTTTATGACATCGTACCAACAGCATACGACCCAGACGAGGATGACCAGACCTATTTGTATTCCGGCTGGAAGGAGCAGGAGATTAAAAACTCAGAGATTTACATTCGAGGGAATATTGGAAAGGGAGATATTGGAAATGATATTCTTCCAAAGAGAGCAGCAAGAATCACGACAACAGATGCTGACTTTGGGAAGCACGAATTCAACATAACAGTGACAGACAATGCACTAAAAGATTGGCAGAGAGTCAGGGTTTTTGTTGACAAGGAATTGCTTGCAAAGGCATTTGGCTACAATCACTACCTCGACCTCAAGGATAGGACTGCAGCTTCAATAGAGGATCCTTACACTATTGATGCCTCAAAATCGTCAATAAGCATTCTTGAAGAAACAAAATACAGGTGGGACGATCCTCTTGAGCAGTCAACACCTTTGTACGAGGGTCTGCAGGCAACAGTTGTGCTGCCAAAAGAAAAACCGGACATAAACGATATGAGCGGAGTCTTCAATAAGGTTGATAAGCACACAATGTACTTGACGCTTTCATCACTTACAATATCAACAGACACTTTTACAATTCCAGTTTATGCCTGCCTTGCGCACAGGTCAGAGGCAGCGCCTTACCCATTCAACAACATTAAAGGAGATGATTACAGCAAGGAAGAAGAAGATCCATTCCAGGCAAACCACGCCTGCTGTTCTGATGACTCAAAAATAAAAAAAGGGGATGTATGCTACAAGTTTGACGAGTATACTTGTCGTTACAACCAATACGAGCTCAGCGAGCCAATTTATCCAAGCACCGAGCATTATTTTGCAAACAGGCAATACACTACAGGAAGCCCGTCAACAGGTCATGTACAGATTGCGCAGATTGTAAATTCTGATGACATAAAAACAGGAAAGATTTGGCCAGCCACAAAATCACTTGAGCCGAGAACAACATTAACATCAGGAATAACTCAAAATATTGCAGTAACTGATCAAAGAGCCAATGACGTGTACATACGAACGTACTCAGTGAAATGCGACGGCACGAGAGGAAATGTTTGCAACGGGGCAAAAGAAGAAAAATGGGAAAAACTTTCTGACTGCACATCTGCACAATACTGCACATACGGCAAGAAGGAATGCCAAAACTGGCGATACACCCCTGGAAAGCCTGAAGAGAATTATCTTTGCAATCCTGTGTTGAAGTGTTCGGCAAGCCCGATCAATGAAAAGAGCTATGCGTTCCCTGTTTTGTTCAGCGCAAACTACCTGATAAGAGGAGTTGCTGATGGAAGAGGAAACTGCAATGCTGCTGTGATAAACTACGATGGAAGTCCTGCATACACAAAAAGAAATATTTATCCAACAGGAATACTCAAAATGGACGCACAATATTTCTTGAGTGTTGACTGCTCTTACTATAACGGCTACAAACTGAAAGGAAACTCCATAAGACCGGGAGAAAATCCTGAGCCAATAACATTGCAGAATGAAAAAATGCCATCTGGAAATGAATTAGAGTTTGCATGCGACGATGGTCTTGAAGAAATTCCCAGCAGCATAATAATCGCAGGATATATGGAGCCCGGAAAAACCTACTATGGACAAATTGATGCGTACGAGCGCTGGCTCAATATCAAGACAACAAGAAAGTATACGTGCACAGGACAAGGATGCAGGGCTGAAAGAGAAGATATTGACAAAAACAAGGAAGCATGCAACAAATGCGGTTTTGAATGGGTTGGAGGAAGATGCTGTGGGGATGACTTGGGAGGAACTGCGTTATTTACCAATTACAACAAATACATAATACCGGAATTTCTTCCAGGAGCAAAATATTATGGAAGCAAAAAAGACAGCGGTTTTGTAGTTGGACAATCAGCGTGTTGCAATGACAGGGGAATGTGTGCAGTAAATGGAATCTGCATTGGTCAGGGAAAATATAATGATAATACCGGCGAATATTGCTGCAGCAATACAGGAGTTGCAAAAAAACCAACTTCAGGATGCACTGCTCTTTGGAAGAAGCAGTCCTGCACAGCAAGTGGATGGCAATGCATTTCTGTTTGGGGTTCTATTTTTGGGGGTGGAGGAGGTGGAATCCCAAGATGAATAATAAGCTGAATAATAAGATGAATAAAAAGAATAAGCTGAATAAAAAAAGTGTACGTCTGCACAAAAAGTATATAAACAAAAAGAGGATATTGCAATGAAGGTTTTGAGGGAAAATAGACCTGAAATGAGAAAAAGAGGCATTTTGATATTTGTAATGCTGTTTTTGTTAGCTTTAGCTTTTCCATTAGCTTTTCCGGATGCAAAAGCCCAGACAGGATGCTGCACTAATCCTTATCGCAACACCTGCGAAGAAATAGGAGCATCAGTTTGCTGTCCTGATTCTGACCCAAACATACCATTCTATAATAAAGTAACCTGCCTGAATGACAACTTTAAGCAGGGTGTGACTTGCACAGATGCCAGTTTGGAAGGAAAATGCCAGCTCGGATGCTGTTATAACAACGGACAATGTTCCAACTTTGTTTCGAAGATTTCCTGCACGCAATCAGACGGTACATTCTTAACAGGCAATTGCGACCAGCAGAGCATATGCGAAGCTGGCTGCTGTGTAATGGATCTTCAGGGGGTTTGCATTGCAGAAGACAACCAAGTCAGGGGGGCATGCCAAAACAACTTGGTAATTCCTGGAGCAACATACAAGAACTTCTACAAAATAGGAGAATATTCAAACTGCAAACAATTTTGCGGAGTCATAGTTTACGAAGGAAATCTTACAGGTTATGTCAGGGACTCAGCAAGCAATCTAGCTGTTTCAGGAAGCCTTGTGGATGCAAACGGCAAGTTTGCCACAACAACAGCAACAGGCTATTATTACATCAGGGGCATAAGCTCTGCAAATGTAACTGTTTTATATTCGAAAGACGGCTACAGCACAAAACTTGTGAAGATTGAGATACTGACAGGAAAAACAGCGTCATCTAATGTTACTCTTGAGCCAGCTCAAACAGCTTCGATCGCAGGTATAGTGAGGGACAACACAGGACTGCCAGTTGCAGGGGCAACAGTCACAGCAGGAACATTCACAGAAACAACAAAACCAGATGGTTCTTATCTTATCCAGAATGTTCAATTAGGCTCTTACAATGTTGTTGCCTCAAAGCTGGGTTATTTGAAAGAGACCAAACAATTGAGCATTCAAAAAGCAGAGCGTCAAACACTTGATTTCACATTGATACCTGCAAACACAGGAATCATCAAAGGAAAGACAACAAACAAGTTTGATGGCGCACCAATGGAAGGAGTAAAAATATCCCTGCTTCAGAACAACATAGAAATTTATTCAGATTATTCTTCAGCGACTGGCGACTATGAAATCAAAAATGTAATTGCCGGTTCTTACACAGTTGCTGTTTCAAATTCAGGATTTCAGCAGCAGACAGCATTAAGGGAGATTGTCCAGCAGCAAACATTAACAGCTGATTTTCAGCTAATAAAAACATACGGCCCATGCAACAACAATGGAATATGCGAAGCAAACGAGTACTGCGAGGACGGCATTTCAGAAGGATGTCCTGATCTTGTTTGTGCAGCCTCTTACAGTTGCATTGATGCAAAGTGCGTTGCGAGATTCAACTATAGTGTTGAAATTGATCCAAAACAGTGCGATGCCAACACAAGAAATGGATTGTGTACTCAGCCACCCTGCTTTTGCAATGAACAGCCTCTCTGCGTAAACTCCTGCAGTCCTCTTGGAAGTTGCGACTTCACAAAAAATCAGTACTGCAATGCCACAACATTCAGATTCCAAACATTTGACTTCAACATTCCTTCGCAAAAAATATCTTACTGTAGTGTCTGCTCAGCTGACACAGTTGACTGCGCAAATTTCTGCCCTCCTGCCCCGCAGAACTGCAACTATCAGGAGCACAAGTGGTGCGACGATAAAACAGGACAGCAGAATTGGAAAACAATGAGCGAGCTGGGCAAGAGTGATTACTGCAGTTACTGCCCAGGCGACTCCTTGTGCCAGCCCACAAATGCCTGCACCAATATCCCTGGACAAAAATGTTGCGCTGCCTGCATTGGTGATGTTGTCGGCCAGAATTATTTTCCAACTTACAATTATCCAAATGGGTGCCCTGAAAATCAGCAGAAGTGCTGTTCAGAGTGCCAAACCATAGTTTCTTGCCCTTCAACAAATCAATGCGCTTCAGCAGACCAGTGCAAGGGAAGCATCATTCCGAATGCAGTTACAAGTCCAAACACACCGATATGTTGCAGTTCACAATGCGTTGTTTCCCAGTGCGCCTTAAATGTTCAGGTAAATCAAAACTCAGGAGGCTCCTGCAAGTGTGGCAATACAGTTTACCAGGTCCAAACAACTGTCGGCTACTGCTGCAGTGCAGGCTACCAGTCAACTCCCTGCGTGCCACTTGCAGAACTAACAGGCCAAATCACTTTTGGAAAAACAACAGGGCTGAAAAACATAAAGATTGAAATTCTTGGAACAACATACTCAACAACAACAGACTCCTACGGAAAATACGTGATAAAAAATATCCCAATAGGAACATACAACATCAGGGCGTCTGACGCAAACAATCAATACTCAACATACACCCAGGCCAACTTCATAATAAACACAGGAACAAACAGGCTTGATTTCTCACTCACACCAATCATCGGCAACTGCGACAAGGGAAGCCCGCCTTCTTCAGGATTCAAAGCAATTAACATAAGAGGATCAAAAGACGCACTGCTGACCTGGGGCAATCCCTGCCCCTTGCAGATAACAAAGTTTTCAATAAAGAGAACAGAGCCAACAGCATTCTCAGCAGGAACAATCTTCCTGACAAAGGATTCATTTGCTTACACAGACAAAACAACAGAATGGAATCAGGAGTACAACTACACATTAACAACTTATTACAACGACGGCAGAACAGTTGCTGACAGTGCTAAAATAATAACAGGGAATAAAATATGTGAAGGAAAAATAAATGATTCAATAGAATTCTGCGCCAGCAACGCTGAAAATAAAAAAGTTTTGAGAGCAGGATGCACTGCTGAAAATCAAGAAAGAATATTGATGAACTGCACTGATGTGTACAAGGATTCAGTATGCAACACATATCTTGACAGCTCTTACTGCACAAAAAAAATAAGATGCGAGGAACTTGGGCTGCCAGGACTTAGCCCGTTTGGTCTTTTTGATAACAAGGACAAATGCCTGTTTGATTCAGTAAATCAGATACAGAATTATTGCTACTATGATTCAACAAAGACAACAGTTGATTCCTGCCAAAGTTGCAGGGAAGGTATGTCATGTTACGATTACAGGAATGAAGAAGCCTGCCTGAAAAATACTTGCGGAGCAAGCAATGGAGTAAAATGCCAATGGTTCAATACAACATACTCTGCTCTTGGAAAAGGGATATGTTACACTCCAAAATATAAGGGCAGTGACAAATGTGGCTTGTGCAGCTCCTCAGGGAACCTTTTTCTAAACACATTCTGCACGCAGGATGTTTGCTCAAAACTAGGAAACTGCATTTCGAGAAACAGTGACAGCTGTGAATCCTGCACAGATAATTCGGTATGCGAGGATTTTGACAGCGAGGCATCCTGCACAGGAGCGCAAAATTTTGACATAACAAGAACAGCAGGATGCAACATAACAGCGCCTTTCAAGTACAGCAAAGATGCCTGCGGCTTGGAAAGATGCAGGTGGACAGGAGCAAAATGCATCAAGGATGGAAATGCTGATGCCTCTGAGGACTGCCAAGGATTAGTTGTTCCTTCTTTATGCAAGCGCGACAACAAGGATCCAGAAACACTCGTCAAGGTGCCTGAGGTTGTTAACACATACCAGAACAGGCTCTCACTTGAAATCTCTGATGCAGGCAGTGACGGTGGAGAGATACAAACTTATTACTGCCTTACAAATCAGGAATCCTGCTGTCCGGAAGCAAAGTTATTGTCAAAGGACTTAATACTTGTCAGCCAACTTTTACAAATGCCAGTTTACCAACTCAGTCAAGGACTAAACAAAATAGCATATTATTCTGTTGACAAGAACAAGAACATAGAAGAAGTTAAAACAACAAATTTCTTCATAGACACAGCTCCTCCTCAGATAAAAATAATCTATCAAGTTGTTGATGAGCCTGAAGACAAAGCAGGAATAAACTTAAATGTGACTCTCAACGAGTTTGCAGACAGCTGCTACGACGAGCTTTACCCGCCAGTAAGCCAGAATCCAGAGGAATATTTTGCCTATGAGATATTGAGAAGCATAAACAAGGAGAACGGCACATCTTTTGAACCCAAATATTCAAAGTTCAGGGATTTCACTTATGATTATTTTGTCAACTGCACAGATTCTTACGGTAACTTCAACAGCCCATCATCAAACAATGGCCACGTAACAATAGAGATTGACAGAGTAAGGGGCATAACTTCAGTTAGTCCGAAAAACAAGACGTTTGCAACATCAACAGTGGAGCTCAAGGTAACAACAGAAGCTCCAGCCACCTGCGAGTATGCTGACATAACACAGGGAACATACAGCAGGCTGTCTCCTGGCTCAGAGATAAATAATGTAAATACTTATACAACAATACTGAATGGAGTCCAGCAGGGGAGCTACAATTACATTATCAAGTGTGACGTCAACGGAGTTATTGATTATGCAAGGGCATACTTCACAATAGACAAGACTCCTCCAACAACGTACTCTGTTGATGGCAAAACACTTGAGCTTTTTGACTTTACAAAAGCGCTCAACGAATACACAATCTACCTTTTCTGCCAGGACGCGGGTTCAGGCTCGGACATAGCAAGATTCCCGCCGGAGTTCGGCTGCAGGGAAACTCTGTACTGCTTCTCGCCATTTGCTGACTGCAACCCTAACAAGCCTTACTCAAAACCATTGACAAATAAGGAATTTGAGAATCAGGACGGCCACATATGCTTCAAGTCAGTTGATAATGGAGGCAATGCTGAGGCAACAAAATGCTTTACAATAGTTTCAGATCAGAATCCTCCAACAGTTGGTGTTGATTTGAAATTTGTCGTGACAAACGATTCTGCTTACTTGTTCACAGGAACATTTGATGATGACAAGAATCTTGAGCTCGTGAAAATAAATGCGAGCTGGTATTTATTTGAGGACTCGAACTTCTATTCATCAGTACTCGGAATTAAGGATGCTGGCAAAAAAACATACTCCGCCAAACTGAAGCTCTTTGAGAATACTGCGAAGAATTACAGCACAAACATAATCATTGTGAAGGTTCAGGACTCAGCAGGCAACATACAGCAGACAATGTCAACAATCTACCTTGACCACATTCCTCCTGTTTTCATTTCACAACCACAAATAATCAACAGCAAGAATGAATTAATCCAGAATGAATTACTCCAGGATGGATTAATCCAGAACTCGCAAACATTATTTGCAGAGTACGGCACAAACATAACATTCAAGGCATTAATAAATGACACGAACTGGACATCATTTGTCGGGCAAAGCAATTTAGTGCAGGCAAACATCTACTGCAGGCAGGGATGCAAATACAACAAGGCATTCGAGCTCAAGAAAATCAGCGAGAACAATTTTTCATTAACAATCGAGCCGAAGAAATTGTCAGCGGGCTTGTACGAGATTCTTCCAGGAAACTACTCAGCACAGTTCACAGCATTTGACAAATACAGGAACAACGCCACATATTCTGTTGATTTCAAGATTGTTGATACAGCGGGACCGAAAATAAACATAACAATTCTCAATCCTTCATACACTCTTGATTCAGGCATCCCCGTTCTTGTAAGAGGAAGGATATACAACATCACAATATCATCATCAGAACCAATTCTGCTGAATAACCTAACCTACAGGGTTTTCAGCTCGCCTTCAGGTTTCAGTCCAACAGCGCAAACAGCTTTCATACTGTCGTCCGGAGATAAGACTGAATGGCGGTATTACTTTTACATAAATACCTCCCTTCTTTATGATAATCTCGAAGGCAACAATTCTGAATTTATTGTAAGTGGAAAGGACATAAACAGCAATTCAGTCTTGCAGGAAAACATAATTGACGGCAGATACTTCAGCATTGACACTAAAACACCAGGCCAGATTATTTTTGATCCCGAGATTCCGCTTTACACAACAAAAAAGGAAATTTACATAACAGGATTCTCTGCAAGAAACGAGCCGAATGTCAAACTGGATATTTACCTCAACAAGGCATTCAACGCATCAGCCATGTCAGCAAAACTTTCAAAGCCAATAGACACTGCACAGGTGTCAGATCTTGAAAATACATTTGACATTGGAAAAACAAGCATTTCATTGTTGCAAAACAAAGTCATGTTCACGACTGGAAAATACATTGATTTTAACCTGAGAAGGCTTCACAATGAGCGCTACAGAATAGAAACATATTCGTACGACCAATACACAAAATTGACAGTAAGCCCTGGCCTTGAGTTCGATGTTGCTGACAAGGATGACGTGTTCCTGTACGAAGAAAATGCGCCTACTGGATGGTTTGGTTTTAGCACGATTATTTCACTCGGCCAGAACTCAATAGAAATTATTCCGTACAAGTCAGGCAGCGCAGCGTGGGATTCACGGGCAAACAGGACAATCATATACGATCCGGAGTCTCCAGCAATAGTTTCAATTGCACCGCTGCCAAACTCTGTCAGCTCCGACGAATACAGCAACATCACAATTATTATTCACGACGGCATTTCAGGAATAAACAAGGATTCAGTGGTTTTAACTGTTAACAAAGCAGACCGCTACTGTGGTTCATCTCCTTACATTGTTCCAAGAGATTTGGCGTGCAGTTTTGAAGGAGAGAGAGGAAGTGGAGGAGGAAGATGGGTTATAACATATCTTAACAAAAACCCAGCAGGTCAGGTTATGAATTTTCCCGAAGCAAGGCAGAACCTGTCAGTGTACTTCGAGGACATGGCAAAGAATTCAAACTCAACATCATGGTTTTTTGAATACAACCCAAATGTTCCTAAAACACCAAGGATAAATATCTTCGGGAGAAATATTTTTGTCGCTGAGAACAACAAAATCTACACACCTGTTGAAAGGCCCACTTTCTACATCGATTTCTTTAAAGACAGGATATTCAGCATAGAATTATCAGCCAGATTTTCAGATGGAATTTCTATCAGCGCAAACAGGGAAAGCACTACAACATTTTTCACAGAACTTGGTTCAGCGCTTGCAGACTCAAGGGAATATCTGCTCACTGTGGAAGGCACAAAAACAGTTGATGGAAAGCAATACACAGGGCAGTGGAACATACCTGTGGTTTATGACAAGACAGCACCAGACATTACTATAAACACTCAAAGCACCACCAACAACCTCTCAAACTTCAAAATTTCAGGAGCATACACAGAAGACTACCCTGACAGGATAGAGGTTGACGGCGACGTAAAAGAAAAAGCAGTCTATAAGACGAGCTCTAATGCTGGACTATTTGATTTCACAATAAACCTTTCAGCACCAAAAAATAAGGAAGGATTCAAGGAAATCAATATCACAATATTTGACAAAGCAGGAAATTCAAAGCAGGCAGGGAAAACAATAAAATATGACACGACACCGCCAGAAATTAACACAGATATTCTTAACAAAAATTATGCAAAAGTTGACAACCGTGTATTCACAGACATTCAGGAAATAAATATCACAGCATCAACAAGTGATGAATCAGAAATAAACATGACGCTTGAGGCCTCTGAATATGTCTATTCTTTGTCGAAGAAGTTTGAAAAAACAAAGTATGCATCGCAAATCCTGCCTTTAGGAGTGCCTACAACACCTGCAGACAAATCATATAGTCTGGTAATCACGGCAAAAGATGATGCCGGCAACATCGCACAAAAAATTTACTCAGTACGTCTTGATCAGAAACCGCCGCAAATAAATTATATCCTTCCAGAATCAACCCAAAACAAGTCTCAGGAAATAATTGTGAACACAGATGAAGACTCAATCTGCTACTTCAACAATCAGGCGCACAACATTATGGCTAAATATAAGCGTGTTGAAAAAGCAACTGATGGAGCCCTTGATGGATCCCTTGATGGAGCCACTGAAGGAGCATACGACCATTATTTTACAGTAAACGATCTGCCGGAAGGAACTTCAGTATTTAGGATAAACTGCACGGATTCTGTCAACAATACAATAATCAGGGAATTCAATCTTACAGTTGACATTAAAAAACCAGTCTTCACAACGGTATCATCACTTGGCCTTGTGTTTTCCAATTTGCAGGAGAAGAATGCCTACATAATAAAAGGATTTGATACGAGCGCCGGAAGGGTATTAACAGAATTGGAAGCAACGGCGGATGAAGAAATTATCTGCAGTTACGAATGTTCAGGCAACAAGTGCAGTTTCTCAAGAAGCCTTTTTGGATTGCAGGAGTTTGTTAAAAAACAAAATCAATCAATAACTATTCAATCAACAACTGCTGAAGCGCCGGACAAAACAGGGATATATTCCTACAAAATAAGGTGTTTTGACAGAGCGTCAAATATTGAAATAAAAAATCTTGTGCTGTACATAAATTCAACAACACCCCTTGTTGTTGAAGGCACACAGCCAGCAGGAACAATTTCATCAACATCATTGAGGATTGCTGTGAAAACAAACAAGCTTTCTTACTGCCAGTACAATCTTGACGGCATATTCAGGAATTTTGAGAATCAAGGTTCAAGGGAGCAGTTTAAGATACTTTCAGGGCTTTCAGAGCGGGAGTACAGCATTCCTGTAAGATGCAGAACTCTTCCCTACGGAGAATTCAACACAGTTTCAGCAGTAAGATTCACAATTGACCAGACTCCACCTGAAAAGCCGTCAATAACAAGCAGCACACATCAAAACCAAAGCGAATATTACAATAAAAGCAAGGTCTCATTAGAATGGAGCACAACTGAGAAAAACCTCGAATATTCATACTACCTGTTAAGCATTTCATCACAGGAGAAACAGGAAGCAACAGCAAAAAACAGCAACGTCACATTCACGGAGCTGGCTGATGGAAGCTACATCTTCTACATCAAGGCGAGAGACAGCGTTGGGCTTGTCAGCAAATACGCCAGCTTCAACATAAATATTGACACAAAAGCTCCAAGTTCAGCAACACTCGCGCAGATTCCTGGCTCAACAAACACAGACATAACAGTGAGCGGCAAGGTTTTCAAGACATTATTAGAATCTGAGGGAAACGCAAAAGTAAACATATTCATCAATGGTAATCTTGCAAAAACAGCAACTGCCGGCGCAACAGGATTATTCACATCAACAATCTCCCTGAAAGAAGGTGCAAACCTTGTGAGAGCAGAGGCGTACGATGCTGTAGGCAATGGCCCTGCAGTTTCAGAAACAAGACTTGTTTACTCGATAAAAGAAGGGCCGTATGTTGTTGATGTTCATCCTGCAAACAATTCTGTGATCAGCCAGGTGCAGAAGATAAGCGCCAAGATGAGAGCAAGGGATGGGGCAGAACCAAGGCTGACGGATTCAACACTAATCCTCAGAAGCATCCTGAGAAGCCAGACATCACAAATTACCGGAGCAATAAGCAATACCGGCGCAGATGAGATAACATTCACACCATCTTCACAGCTTGCAGAAGGCAGGTATTCCTTAAGCATAAATGCAAAAGACGTGTTCGGAAACACAGCATCATACACCTATTATTTCACAATAAAAAATGACGCTTCTTCCATACAGCTCAACAGCCCATTCGACAATTCAAAAAATTATTACACAAAAGAGCCGAAAATAATTTTGTCAGGAAAAATAACAGGAGCGTACTCGAAAGCGTCGATAAGAATAAGAAACTCGGAATTTGCAGAACTGCAGATAACATCACCTGAATTCAGCCAAGAGATAAATCTGAAGGAAGGAGCAAACATCATAAGTTTAATTGCAACATCTCCGACGCAGGTATTGTCAGAATCAGGAGACATAATAGTCTACTATGACGCAAGACCTCCTGTGCTTGAATATACAAGCCCAGCGCAAAATGCATTCACAAACAGGAAGACCGAAACGTTGACAGCATTTTACCACGACAACTACTTTGTTGATAATCCAAAAATTGCTGTTGACAATAATCAGGTTGACAAAAAAATCAGCCCTTACTTTGATATAATGTTGTTTGAATTAAATCTTAATAATGGGCTTAACCTAATCAGTCTGTCAGCTTCCGATGAAGTGCTGAACAATGCAGAAGCGCACATAAACATAACGCTTGACGATGCTTTGCCTGCATTAACAATCACCAGCATTCTTGCTGAAGGCAAACAAAATTTAGTGCAGGAAAATGGAATCTACAAAACAAACAGCAGGGCAGGCTCATCAGTTTCAATAGAAGGGGCATTCAGCGAGCCTAACATTGCCAAAATAACAGCGAACAGCAAAGAAGCAACAATAAACATAAACGGATTCAATAACAGCTTCAATGTAACTTTAGAAACAACAGAAGAAGCAACAGAAAAAATACTGCTTAAAGCAATGGACAAGGCAGGCAACAATTACACTGCAACAATAAAAATAATGAAGGACACTTCAGCTCCTGAACAGTTATCATTCTCTCCAGAATACACAAACATTCTTGTTCCGCCAGTACGGATAAGAACAAACGAACAGGCGTACTGCAATCTCACTTACGTTTCAGGTCAGACAGCAGGAACGCAGGTATTTGCTTCTGAAGCAGAAAACACAAGCTCGCTGATTATTGACCGCCCTCTTAATTACGATTCATCAAGAGACTTCACAGCAACAGATGTGAAGATAAGCTGCAGGGATATGCTTGGAAACACGCAAAGTTATGACGAACAGATAAAAGTTGACATGAAGAAGCCAGGCATAATCGGCTTCTACACAGACACGGGATATGAAACCCTGAAAGAATACTCTTCTGAAATCAAGAGATATGATGTGTGGGGGGCGCTCTACACTTATCTTACAATTGTCGCTGATGAAGAGGTCAATTGCAGGTACAGCAACGCAACACAGGAATACAATGAAATGGAGAGCAACTTCTCAACAGGATTCAGCCATATGCAAATCACGAATGACATTCCACTCAGGGACAAGGTGAACTACACACTTTACATTTCTTGTGCTGACAGGGCAGGCAACATTGCAATTCAAGCAAAAACACTGATTTTGGAAGTTAACAAGTTCATAAAAATTCCAATAGTTGACAGCTATCCGCAGGGCTACATAAATACGCTGTCGCCGGTTGTTTCAGCAAAAACATATGTCAATGCTGACTGCTACGCTGATACCGCGCCAACAAGCTTCTTGTCATTCATAGCAGACTGGCTGACAAACGACTTGCTGAATGGATACAAGAAAAACGAGTCAAGGATGAAAAAATCATTTGACAATGCAGTTTACAAACATACAACACTGATATCATCAGTCTCTGACCAGCTTACAGACTTGAAGGAAGGAAATCTTTACAGCATCAACATAAGATGCACAGATCCTTCAAAAGAATTCGGCGACAACAAGGCAACTCTTGAATTCATTCCGGATGTTACTCCGCCATTACTGCAGGTGGCATTCAAGCCTGATGCTGACTACGTTGAAAACTCTCTTGTCACAATCAGCGGAAAAACTGAGCTGAACTCTACAATTTACATTTACATGAATGGCGAGCCAGCAAGAAAAAGACCGCTGGCCAATATTGACTCATTCAGCGAGGACATCTCTATGTTTGAAGGTACAAATGAGCTCAGCGTTGTTGCTGTGGACAAAGCAGGCAACAACAGGTCAGTTGCTAAAACAATCACTTACAAAAACATTGGGCCTTCAATTGCAAGACTAATTCCTGGCTCAGGAATATTCAATTCACTGCACAACATCACAGCAGTAATCAAGGATAATGGGGGGGGAATAAGCATCAGCCAGTCGAGGATTGAACTGAAAAATTTGCAGACAGGCACAGCAGTTTCGGGAAACATGGCAAACAATGGCAGGGACACATTAAGCATGATTCTTCCGGAACTTCAGGATGGCGACTATGAAATAATAGCAGTTCCTTATGATGCTTCAGGCAGGATGGGCAGAACAGAAGTAAGCTACTTTACGATAGACAAGCAGGCTCCGGCAATAAGAGTAACAGCTCCGCTGGATGGAAGCATGTTTAACACAAGTATTGTTCTTTATGCAGGAGACATAATAACACAGCGTGACATAGTAAATGCGAGCCTGTCAATATCAAACAATGCCAGGATATCAATAAGCGATATGCTTCCGTATCTCAACTCGTCAAAGTCGTACAAGAAAATGCAGATAACTCAGGAGGGCAAAAACCTGTATGTAATAAGAGCAGTGACTGATATTGCAGCAGGAGAAACTGACACATACAGAATAATTGTTGACACAACAGGCCCGAATGTCATTGAAGTGGACTTGACTTAACTTGATTTGAAATGGAAATAAAAACGGAAATGGAAACAAAAACGATTAGTAAAAATGAACAAGGGAAGCATTCAATGACTTATTTGATTACTTACTCGATGACTTGCACATCCCGCATATTATTCATAGTACTAATAATCTTAACTGCAATATTCTCAGCACCAACACTTGCAGCAGCATTGACAGTTGACAGGCCTGAACCGCTTATAACTGTAAAGTTTGACGAGCCTGTTTCTTTCATAAATGCCTCAATAATCAACTCGGCAAACAGCATAATACCTGTTAACCTAATAAGTAAATCCTCTGATAATACAACATATGTGTTCAGGCCAGGCACTCAACTCAGCGACGGAAACTATGTTTTCAGAATTTACGGCAAGGACATTCTTGGCAATGTCGGGAACCTTAGGGAGGAAAGCTTTGATGTCAA
>DATDSP010000066.1:0-9008 GCA_035291205.1 Candidatus Nanoarchaeia archaeon
TACGAACATTAATCAAGGCGAGCGCGTTAAGAGGGATTGCGAAGCACATCCCTCCTCACATCGGCGTCAACTGACGAAACGGTTGGGAGCCACCCCTCGCGACGCTCGTCGCTGATACTTACGGATTGAATTTTGACCTTAAGGATGCTATCCACGTACCAAAAAAACAAACATTTAAATACTACATATATTTTACAGAACTTAAGATTTCTTGAAGGTGAATCAAAATATGGACGATAAAAAAGAAAATGTTATGAAGACTGGTACAACAACAATCGGGCTTGTTTGCAAGGATGGAATAGTGCTGGCAGCTGACAAAAGGGCAACTGTAGGATACATGATTGCCCACAAGAAGACTGAGAAGATACACACAATAACTGACAACATTGCAGTTACAATGGCTGGGACTGCTTCTGATGCACAGCTGTTAATCAGGCTGGCAAAATCAGAACTTCAGCTCAAGAGAATAAGGACTGGAAGAGAGCCCAGTGTGAAGGAAGCCGCTAATCTTTTTGCAAGAATGGTATATGCAAATATCAGGAAAATGAGCCTGATTCCTGGAATAAGCCATTTTGTGCTGGGCGGGAAAGATATAGATGGATTCCACTGCTATGACATATTTGCTGACGGCACTGTAACTGAAATTGATGACTTCATTTCATCCGGCTCAGGCAGTGTGTTTGTGTATGGCGTTCTCGAAACAATGTACAAGAAAAATATGGGTGTAGATGATGGGGTAAAGCTTGCATTGAAGTCGTTGAATGCTGCACTGCAGAGGGATATTGCCTCAGGAGACGGATATGACATTGTGTCGATAACAAAAGATGGTGTGAAAAAAGTAATTGAAAAGGAAATTGTCATAAAAATTGAGTAAACATTTCTGGAGAAACATTCTGAAAATTTATTGGAGAATGAATTGAATGGTTGACATAATAAAGGAAATACTTAAGCGATTGCCTGAAGACAAAATAAGCGAGGCAGGTTTTGAGGGAGCAAACATTGTGCTCTACACAAAAGATGCTGATTTCTTCAGGAACAACGAGGGAATAGTTAAAAAAATAGTTGATGAGATAAAGAAAAGAATAGAGCTAAGGCCTGATCCGTCAATAACGATGGATTCTGAAAAGGCGGAGAAAGCAATAAAAAAAATAATTCCTGAAGAAGCTGGAGTTTCAAACCTGATTTTTGACCCCCAGAGGTCTCAGGTCATCATAGAAACAGACAAGCCAGGTCTGGCAATTGGAAAGCAGGGAAGTCTGCTAAGGGAAATAAGAAACGATACTTTATGGGTGCCGTTGATAAGAAGGACTCCTGCATTAAGGTCGCAGATAATTGAAAACATAAGGGCTGTGCTTTACCAGAATTCTGAATACAGGAAAAAGTTCCTGAATAAA
This sequence comes from Candidatus Nanoarchaeia archaeon, assembly GCA_035291205.1. Taxonomy (GTDB): domain Archaea; phylum Nanobdellota; class Nanobdellia; order Woesearchaeales; family DATDSP01; genus DATDSP01. The sequence continues at coordinate 1,395 of DATDSP010000066.1, forward strand.
GTTGGCCACAGGGTTTATGACGGCTGGCTCAGGGAAAAAAAGCACGAATGGGTGAGGATGACCTTCCTTGGAGCTGGAAGACAAGTAGGAAGATCGTGCCTTTTCCTGCAGACTCCGGAATCAAGAATACTTCTGGACTGTGGAATTAATGTGGCTGATGAAAATGAAATGTACCCCTTTCTTGAAGCCCCTGAATTTGACATCAACGAACTTGACGCAGTCATAGTGAGCCACGCCCATCTCGATCATTCCGGTTTTGTGCCTTATCTTATAAAATTTGGATACAAGGGGCCGATTTACTGTACTGCTCCAACAAGGGATGTGATGGCTCTTCTGCAACTGGATTTTGTAAAGATAATGAAGTCAGAAAACAAGGAGCCGATTTATACTTCTGATGAAATAAGAGAAATGGTAAAGCACACAATAACACTTGATTTTGAGGAAGTGACTGATGTGACTCCTGACGTCAGGCTTACCCTTTACAACGCAGGACACATCCTTGGAAGCTCGCTTGTGCACCTTCATATAGGCAATGGTCTGCACAACATTGTTTATACAGGAGACTTGAAATTTGGAAAGAGCCTTCTGCTTGATCCTGCAAACACTGAATTTCCAAGGGCAGAGACCTTGATAATGGAAAGCACTTACGGCGGAAAGGACAACATAATGACTGCAGCTGTTGAAACAGACGAATATTTCAAGAAAATAGTTAAGGACACTGTGAGCAGAAATGGAAAAATACTGATGCCTGTGCTTGGATCAGGAAGAGCCCAGGACATAATGATACTTATTGAGAATCTGGTCAGAAACGGAGAACTGGAAAGGATTCCTGTTTACATTGACGGATTGGTGTGGGACGTCACTGCGATTCACACAGCATATCCTGAGTATCTCAATGGCTACATAAGAAAACAGATTTTCCACAAGGACCAAAATCCGTTTCTTTCAGACATATTCAAGAGAGTTGGAAGCCAGAAGGAGAGAATGCAGGTAATAGAAGAGACCGGGCCGTGCGTTATTCTTGCAACATCAGGGATGCTCGTCGGAGGCCCGTCTGTGGAATACCTCAAGCATCTTGCCGACAATCCAAGAAACTCACTTGTATTCAGCTGTTATCAGGCTGAAGGCTCACTGGGAAGCAGGATAAGAAACGGTCAGAAGGAAATTAATTTTGGAACAGGTGCAAAGCAGGAAATTGTGCCAATAAATTTTGAGGTGCACAGACTGGAGATTTCAGACCACTCCGACAGAAAACAGCTGATGAATTATGTCAACAGGTGCATGCCAAGGCCGAAGAAAGTAATAGTTATCCACGGCGACAACGCAAGGTGCCTTGATCTTGCAAGTGCCATTCACAAGGTTTACAGAATAGAAACATCTGCTCCAAGAAATCTGGATACGTTGAGAATAAAGTAGCAAGCTCAATTTTTTGCGGTTTTCTGGAATTTGTTGCTTGAGTTTCTCAAACAGTGTTTTTGGTCACAATAACAGATAAGAAAGTGCAACAACATGAAATCAATATGATAAAAGCCAACCTTGATATTTACAAAGAAGAAATTAATAAAAAAATAAAAAGTCTTTAAACTTCTTCAACTTTGCCAGCAAGAATATCTTTAATGCCCATAGCAATATCCTGCAAAAGTTCTTCATCCACTTCAACTTTTTTTTTCAAAAACTTATACTCTTCCTTTGAAATAGTTACAGTTTCAGTAGCCATACAGCACCAATAGTCGAACTTTTATTTAAAACTTACATTTTCAAAAATCACATGTGGACTTCTTAAATCTCATTAAATTGAGTGAAATGCAAAACACCATAAAAAATATGGAACAAACTCAAAAATGTGTGGCAATTTCGAGTTGTGCAGTAGTTTCGGATAACAGAAAATTTGAAATTGTCAAAAAAATTTAAATAGTACCGCGAAGTAATGCAATAAATATGTCACTAAATTTTAATATTTTCTCATTTGTATTTGCTGTACTTGCAGGCATTCTTGGATTTGCTGCAGTGATAATTATCTCCATAAATTACAAACACTATGTTGCATCAGTAAAGAAGAATGCATTGTACTTTATGCTTGCGCTTGCCCTTTTTTCTGCGGCACTGCTTATGCACAGTCTGCACATTTTCACCGCCAATGAAGCGTATGATTCAATTGCACACCTGGCAGAAGTTTTGGCGTTTTCAATAGTGTCAGTTTCAAGCCTTGCAGCATTAAAAGTTGCAAAAGAATACGGATTCGGTGCTGGCATTTTAGGATTAATGTCCGGACTTGCGGCAGCTGAAGCAACGCATATTTTTTTGGTCACAGCAGGATTTATTTCCGCTGCGCTGAGTTTTTATGCATGGAGAAAATTTGCAAAAGACAATTGGGGAGCAATATATTTTCAAAGTTTTCTTTTCAGAATTCTTTTAACAATAGGTTATTCCCTGAGTCTCGGCGAACATTTTTCAGGTAATGCGAATTGGGAAATCTCCGGCAACTTTATTATTTTAATGGCGTTTGTCTTAATATTATTCACAGCAATTAAATTAAAAACCATGACGGAGAATGTCGTTGTAGCAGCCGTGAATATAAAGCAACAATAAGATGTTTCTTCTTTATTTCAGTTTAGAAATCTGATGTCCTGAAACTGCTACACAACAAAACAAGGCTTCTGGCAGAATTAAACTCAATCATCTGGCGTATTGAAAAAAATTACCTACAGGATGCAAAAAATGCAAATCATCCGTTCTGCGAAGCAGTATGCAATGACCTTGTCAAAGATTTAAGGAAGCACGCGGAAAAACTTAATGCGGCTATTGAAGGACTGTCGAAGGAAGGAAAATATTCTTAAAACTTTCAACTGCACCTTCTTGTGCCAAGTTAACGAGCCAAATAGTTTTATTAACAAACTAAGGAATTGTGTTTTGGGGGTTTCATGTTTCATAATAGCAACGTATCAGAAAGTTTAACTCATCATCATTTGCCTGTAATTTATAGTTTTTCTAATCCCAAGAAAAGTGATATCTCTTTTATTGCTCTTGGATTTATGGAGATGTGCAGGTCAGAACCTTTATGTTGTTAAACGAGGAGAACAAATCCCACTTAAAATTAAGTACGTGCTTTGTTGTTTATTTCACAATCCATTTCACGTTACTAAATTTGTGCTTTGTAGCTATCAATATCAAATCAATAAGCCACCAAATACCAAGCCCGCCAAAAGTAAAAAGTTTTAGTAATCCAGTTCCAATATAGCCCATCATAAATCTATCTACACCAACCCATCCAAAAAATATGGACATTAAGAGACACACTAACCAATTTACTTCTTGTTTTTCTTTAGCCATTTTAAATAATTCGTATATTGTTCATATAAATATTAATTGTTTTTAAATCTTCCTTTTTTCGCTCGATCAACATCTGGCATGTTAGCTATTTAAATGTAAATGTATTTAAATCTTACTTAACTTGATGGTATAATGATATACCAAATGGAAATATTTAAATATTTTAAAATTTCTTACCTCAATATGGAAGAAAAAAGCGCTTTTCTGGAATTTGTTGGAGATACACCCTTCACAAGGCCGCTCAATTTTCTGCTGATAGGACAAGAGTTTGACTACACATTGACTGACATTGCAAACAAGGCTGCGTTATGCACGGGATGGCACCAAAACTTCTAACTTTAGTCTGTGGATTTTTATGATTTATTTTGTCCTTGAGTATAATTTCCATATACCAACAATCTCTTTAATAACATCAGCCACAGAAACAACCTCCATCTTTCGCGACTTTCCTTGAGGAATCGTATTGGTCACAAATATTTTTTTTATGCTAGATTTTTCAATATTTTCTATTGCACCCCTGCAGAAGATTCCGTGCGTTGCAGCAACATAAATGTCTTTTGCACCTGATTTTTTCAGCAGTTTTGCAGCTTCCATAAGCGTGCCTCCGGAAGCGATGATGTCATCAACAATTATGAGATTTTTTCCCCTGACATTATCCTGCATAATACTTATTTTCAATCCTGATTCTGCTCTTTCTTTCTTAATCACAACAAGATTTTTGATTTTTAGAATATTAGCAAAAATCTCAGCTTTTTTGACACCGCCAAAGTCAGGAGAAACAACAGCGAGATTCTTGTTTTTTATTTCAGCAAATTGTTGGGCAAGAAGTTCAAACGGAAAATGATAATCAACGATTCTGCCAAAAACACGCTCAATTATTTCTTTATCTCTGTCGCTGTGAATGTCGATTATGTGCATTCTATTTATCTTGAAGATTCCCAGAGATTTTGCCAGCACTTCTGAGCTTAATGCTTCACCTTGCCTGACTATTCTGTCCTGTCGTGCGTAACCAAAATACAGTACGACAAGATTTATTTTTGCCTTGTTTCTTTCGAGAGCATCGAGAAAAAGCAGCGTCTCTATTATGTTGTCTGCTGGCGGCTGAAGTCCTGCAACAAGAAAAACTTCCTTGCCGGAAACATCCTCAAGAATCCTCACATAATTTTCTCCGTCAGGATGTTTTTTTGTTTCGGTTTTTCCGATTTGAATTCTAAGTTTTTTCAACTCAGGCTCGAGGTGTTTTGCAGAAGATGTTAAGATAATCATCCATTCGCCTCTTTCAGGTATTTAATCGCTTCCTCATCAGTCACCTGATTGAATTCCTCGTAAAACTGGCCTATTGCAATGAAATTTAATGGTGTGTCAAGAACCACTAGCTCATCAACCAGTTTTTCAATTTTGCCATGTAGCTCAACCGGGCAAACAGGCACAGCCACAATTATTTTTTTTGCATGCTTTTTTTTGGCAAAATTTATTGCAGCAAGCATTGTGTGGCCAGTTGCAACTCCATCATCTGTTAGTATGACAATTTTTCCCTTAAGTTCTGGAAATTTTGCTTCATTCCTGTATTTTTTGTATTTCTCATTTATGGCTTCATTCAATTTCCTGATTTCTTCCTTTACGTAAGATTCGTCAACATTGTAATCCCTGATTATTGGTTCGTCTAAAAGCACTTCTCCACCATAACATACAGCACCTATTGCAAATTCAGGATCTCCTGGAAATCCTATCTTTTTTGAGATTACAACATCAAGCGGAACATTGAGATAGGTTGCAAGCTCAAAGCCTATTTCAAGTCCTCCGCGAGGAATTGCCAGAATAATAATGTCTTCTTCTCCCTTGTATTTTTCCAGTTTTTTTGCCAGCTGTTTGCCAGCATCATGACGATTTTCGAATACCATTCTCTGAAGAGTAAGTGGTATGAGGGTTATATAAAATTATCTTTGTGGCGGGCTCAGTAGAAAATGCAGGTTGCCTTACATCTCTGGGATGTTACGATTGATTATTGATCAAATAAGAAGTTACGGGCACAAGAAAAAAAAATAGTCTTTCAATTGTGCCCGTACATTACTATCAAACATTTACTCTCTGATTCTTACTGCTCTTTCCCCAGCTATCTCTCCATCATCGAATCAACATCCCTTGCGACTTCTTTGATGTCTTCAAAGTTTCTTTTAATGTCCCTTTCAAGTTCATCCACCAGCAATTCCAGAGAATCAACACGAAGCTTGTACCTGTTCCTGTTTTCAACAACAATTCCTGCTTCAATGAGTTTGTTTAGATGGTGGACAACTGTTCCCCGTGAAATGTTAAGAAGCTGTGCAATGTGCTCACTGCTGAGTTCCTGTTTGTGCTTGCTTGCCTGAAGAAGTTCTATGAATAATCGAAACATGCTTCTGTCCTTGTCGCGGGGATTAAAAAAGCCAAAAGATCTTCCAATCCACTGAAGGTCCTCATTCAGGTTTTTCCTCAGTGGTTTTCTTATTTTGTGCAAGAGTATTTTCTGTTCTACGCCAAACATAATCTCAGTAGGACAATATAAGTATATAAATGTTTTGTTACAAAATAGAAATATTTATAAAAGAGAAGAACAACAATAGCATGATGTTGATTTTAAGTCAACAATAAAATAGAAAAATGGAAAACTACAACAAACCAAAAAAAAACGACATCAAAGGTTTCAAAGATGAAATCACTCCAGGTGATATTCAAAATATTCAAACTGAAAACATCGCAGCTAAAAACACAGAAAAAGAAAGCCTGAAAGAAGCGCAACTTGAAGAATACACTGCTTTGCTTAAAAGAATTCAGGCAGATTTCGAGAACTACAAAAAAAGAAGTGAAAAGGAAATCGAGGAAAAAAACAAGTATGCTGTTGCACAATTTATCTCAAAATTGTTGCCTATATTGGATAGCTTTGAACTCGCATTAAAAAAGAATAACAAGTCAGCGGACAGCAGCACAAGCAACACAAATAACAACGCAGTGAACAACAGCAATTTTGAAAACAATGAAAAATTCAGGCAGGGAATGGAGCTTATTCATACCCAGTTACTGACAATGCTCAAAAAAGAGGGTGTTGAAGAAATAAAATCAATCAGCCAGAAATTTAATCCATTCAGGCACGAAGCAATAATGAAATCAAATGACTTCACTGCTGAAGATGAAATTATTCTGGATGAATTTCAGAAAGGCTATGTTTACAGGGACATTGTAATCAGGACCAGCAAAGTGAAAATAAACAGGATAGAGAAAAATAGGGAAAATATTGAAGAAACTATACTCACGGACAAAAATAATTAGACAATATTGTCCGTTCGTAATATGTCGAAAATCCCAAAAGGATTGTTTTCGAGCATGCTCAAAAATCTTTGATTTTTGACAAGCAAAAGACATATCAAGACATATCAATTGTCTAAAAATTTGTGTCTTTTGCTAATTTGTGCCTTTTGCTGTATTGCTGGAAATGTAGTGAACGATCAATGAACTATTACGAGAATGATTAAGAAAAGAGGGAGCTGGATTGAACAGATACTTATAACGAAAAATACACCATTAAAAAAAGTGCTTGAACTTGGAAAACAGCCGTTGTGCGGCAAGCTTGAAAAATGCAGAATTTGCTGCGCATTTGGAAGCCCATTTTTAATCAAAGATGACATCAGCAGAATAGCAAAGCACTTCGGATTAAGCAACGATGAATTCATCAACAAGCATTGCGATGACAAATACTCAAAATTTTTTGTCACAAGAAAAATCAAGCTGAAGACAAAAAACACAGGAAAACCATACGGAGCCTGCATATTTTTTGACGACTGCGAATGCAGAATCCACAAAATAAAACCCCTGCAGTGCAGAATTGCGAATTGCAATGAAAACGGACAAAAGCTAAGCAACTGGTTTGCAAAAAAATATTTGCTGGAAGAAAATCAGAAAAGAAAAAATCAAACATTATCAAACATTATAAAACAAGATTATAAAACAAGGATAAGGAAGATAAAATGAGAATACCCTTAAGAACACTGGAAGAAAATGAACAAACACAAAAGAAGAGATTATTCCTGGCATCAGACATCATATTAAAATTTTTGATAACGGACGACGATGCCACAGATACATTGATACTCTGCAAGAACACGATGTTTCACTTCACCACAACTGATTTTTGCGTTTACGAGGCGCTCGGAAGCATAATGCAGTATGATAATTTCAAGCTCAACAAACTCGCCAAATTTTTTGAAGTTGTTCAGATTGTTTCATACCAGAATGTGAACAACAGGGAAAAAC
>DATDSP010000067.1:0-9894 GCA_035291205.1 Candidatus Nanoarchaeia archaeon
AATCCAGCGATGAGGTTTTGATTTTTCCAAAACGAAGTGAAGGAAAAATCCTTTATTTTTTCCCAGGTTTTTTGTGCCGACTCGCAGAGGAGGTCACCAAAAAAGCTGATGCTCGCAATATTGATGGCAACCTACTTTTTCTACTAAGCATCTTCAAACCTAAACTTTTAATTGCTTTTTACAAAATTTTTTAATACTTCAAATTTTCCTGTTTTATTATGAGCCAAAAAACCGCATCGGAGGAGAAAGAAACAGCAGAAGAAATATTGAGGTACTACTCAAGGAAAGATATTCGTGAGGCAATGCTTACAACCGCTGAAAACAGGGAAATAGGAGTGAGATTTGGAGATGGTGGCTTTGGAAAAAGGCCGGATATTTTGTCCTACCCAAGGGACGTTCTTGAATTTGCAAAGCAGGGTGTAATGTCATTCCATTGTTCTGAAGAAAGATGGAGCAATCCCCTGCAATTAAGCACAAACATGAGCCGATCCCAAATTGAGAATTTAAGAATTGGATGGGATCTTATTATTGATGTTGACTGTGATGTTTTTGAATTTTCCAAGATATGCGCTGATCTCGTTGTGAAAGCAATAAAATATCATAACATAGAAAGTGTAAGTGTGAAGTTCAGCGGAAACCACGGGTTTCACATAGCTATTCCATTCGAGGCATTTCCAAGAAAAGTTGTTGACAAAGAAACTAAAAATCTTTTTCCTGAAGGAGCAAATGCCATTGCAAATTACTTAAAAGAAATGATAAGAAAAAGACTTTACGATGAATTGCGCCATAGATATTCACCTGAAAAAATAGCGGAGCTGTCAGGAAAAGAAACAAAAGAAATAACTAATGTTATGGAGAATGCGAGGCTGTTTGAAAATCCTTATGCTGTTCTTTCAATAGACATTGTTTTGATATCAAACAGGCATCTTTTCAGGATGCCCTACAGTATAAATGAAAAATCAGGTCTTGCAAGTATTCCAACAAATCCTGATGAAATCCTGAAATTTGACAGAGGCACAGCAGAGATTGGAAAAGTGAAGATTTCTGATTTTAAGTTTTTGAATGTTGATAAAATAAGGGAAAATGAGGCTAATGAGCTTTTCATTCAGGCGTTTGATTTCAATTCACGAAATGAAATAAGCGAGGTAAACACAAGGAGTCTGCATATCGGCGGTAAAAAAGAGAAAAAAAAATTTGAGATTGGCGAGGCTATTAATGAGGAGTTCTTTCCACCATGCATAAAGCTTGGCTTGCAGGGCCTTGAGGACGGCAAAAAAAGATTTCTTTTTGTTCTTTTGAATTTTTTGACTTCAGCAGGATGGAAATATGAAGAAATAGGGAAATGTGTTTCGGAATGGAACAAAAAAAATTCTCCCCCTTTAAGAGATAATTATGTTACTGGCCAGCTAAGGTACCATAAGAATTCAGGAAAGAAAATCCTTCCTCCAAACTGCAGGTCTTACTATGAAGACCTAAGGATATGTTATCCTGACGCTGTTTGTGCAAAAATAAAAAATCCAGTTAATTACGCTGTTTTAAAGTCAAAATCAGGAAAAAAACTGAAAAAAACTTAAATCAACATTGCCTGAGGGAAGTTCAACAGGAAAAAGTTATGTAAAAGATCCTGTTATGTAGAGGAGTCTATTCCTAAAGGATTTTAGAAAGAAAGCTTTATAAACAAACCCTAATTTTTAAGTGGAGTGAGATGTTCAGACAACGAATGTTGAATATCTTGGAAAAAACTTAAGCCTGAAAAAGAATCTTTTCAGTACAAAGTTGAAGAAACTTGTTCTTATGAGGGATTCTGCAAAAAGGCTTTTTTGAAAAAAATGACAAAAAAAGTACAGAAGAATTTAGAGAATTTAGCTTGATTAATCAAAAATGGCAAACGTCAGAAAACCCAGAAAAGGAAGCATGCAGTATTGGCCCAGAAAAAGGGCGGGAAGGCCTTATGCTCGAATTAGATCATGGAATGCTCCGAAGACAAATGATGCCGGGCTTCTTGGCTTTGCGGGCTATAAGGCTGGAATGACGCACATTTTGATGGCTGATAACAGACACTATTCTATGACTAAGGGAGAAGAGATTTTTTGCCCTGCAACTGTTCTTGAGTGTCCTCCAATTAAAATTATTGGAATCAGAATTTACAGAAATTATGAAGGAAAAAAAAGAGCTGTTTTTGATGTTCTGGCTGAAAAACTTGACAAGGATGCCTCAAGAAAAATAGTGCCCCAAAAAAAATATGATTTGACAAAATCTATTTCTGAAGCTGAAAAAAAACTTGAGAACAACTGTGATGTCGTTGCTGTTGTGCAGACTCAGCCGAGAAATGCGGGAGTTGGAAAGAAAAAACCTGAAATTTTTGAGATTGCCCTTTCAGGAGAATCAAGACAGAAGTTTGATTACCTTAAGAATAATTTAGGAAAAGAAATTAATGCAGGGGATGCCCTGAAAGAAGGCCAGCAGGTGGATATTCATTCTGTAACAAAAGGAAAAGGTTATCAGGGCCCTGTCAAAAGATTTGGAATAAGCTTAAGGTCGCATAAGTCAGAAAAAACCATAAGAGGGCCTGGCTCTCTCGGAGGATGGCAGGCTCAGGGCCATGTTATGTATAGAGTTGCTCATGCCGGACAAATGGGTTATCACCTTAGGACAGAACATAATAAATTGATTTTGAAGATTTCGCGAAATGCTGATGAAATTAATCCTAAAGGAGGGTTCATAAGATATGGAAATGTCAGGAGCAGTTATGTTCTTATTAAGGGTTCTATTGCTGGAGCAGTCAAGAGGCTAATCAGGGTTGCTTATCCAACTAGGCCGAACAGGAAAATACCATCACAACCTCCTTCAATAGAATACATAAGCAGAGAGTCAAGACAGGGATAAAAAATTAATGATGAAATAAGGAAGCAAAAAATGAAAATCGACATAATTTCAATTGATGGAAAAGAATCAGGAAAAATTGATCTCCCAAAGCAGTTTGAAGAAGAATTCAGGCCTGATATTATAAGAAGGGCTGTCTGGGCAGTTCAGTCAACTAGAAGACAGCCTTATGGGGCATTCAGCGAAGCAGGAAAAAGGCCGAGCGCCAAGCTGTCAAAAAAAAGGAAGGATTACAAAGGATCTTACGGACATGGAATTTCGAGAGTGCCGAGAAAAATAATGAGCAGAAGGGGAACAAGAATGAACTGGATTGCTGCATTTGCACCAGGCACTGTCGGCGGAAGAAAAGCCCATCCTCCGAAAGCAGAAAAAATTTGGATGCAAAAAATCAACAAAAAAGAAAGAAGGAAAGCAATAAGATCCGCGCTTTCTGCGTCATTAAATCATAATCTTGTGGTTGAAAGAGGGCATCTTGCTCCAAAAAATTACCCTTTTATAATTGAATCAAATGCGGAGAACATCAGCAGGACAAAAGATTTTGTGAAAATGATGAACTCACTTGAATTAAAAAACGAAATTGAGAGAGTTGCTGAGAGAAAAGTAAGGGCTGGAAAGGGAAAAATGAGGAACAGGAAATACAGGACGAAAAAAGGTCCAATCATAGTTGTTTCTCAAAAATGCCCTCTCCTGAATGCCTCAAAGAATATTCCAGGTATTGAATCTGTTGAAGTCAGGAAGCTGAATGCAGAGCTTCTCGCTCCAGGAGCAAAAGCAGGAAGGCTTGCTTTGTTCACAGAAAAAGCTATTCAGGAAATTGCAAAAAGCAACCTGTTCAGATAATTGTTAAAATTACAGACAAAAAATAGTAGATAACAGGCAAATGAAAACATGCGATAATGCAGAGTGATTTGCATGAAGAATGGTTAACATGACAAAAATGAGCACAATAAATATAATAAAAAATCCTCTTGCAACTGAAAAATCGATAAGACTTATGGAGTCAGAAAACAAGCTGATTTTTTTGGTGGACAAGAATGCCTCAAAGGACGATATAAAAAAACAAATAGAGGAACTGTTCAAAGTGAAGATTGTTTCGGTAAACACTCTTGTAACGAATGATGGAAAAAAAAGAGCATACGTCAAATTTTCAAATGAAACTCCTGCAATTGATGTTGCGACGCAGCTTGGAATGATATGATTAATAAAAGGAATAAAATGAGAATAAGATAATTGTGCATATGCACATATGAGGGGCTGAAGAATGGGAAAAAACTTAATTTCGCAGAAGAGAGGAAAAGGAAGCTCAACTTTCAGGTCTCCAAGCCACAGGTATATTGGGGCAGCAAAGTTTTACAAACTGACGGAGCCTGCGCGAGGTGTTGTTGAGGACATAGTGCACAGCATAGGGCATTCAAGCCCCATCATGGAATTAAAATTTGAGGACAGCGCAAGAACGCTTCTCATGGCTCCTGAAGGAATAAAAGTAGGAGACAAGATAAGCTACGGCTCAGAATCAGGAATTCGACTCGGAAATGTGCTTCCACTGAAGAGCATTCCCGAAGGCACTCTTGTGTTCAACATAGAGAACAACCCGGGTGACGGGGGCATGTTTGCCAGGTCATCAGGAACATCCGCGAAGATTATGGCAAAATCAGATTCAGGAGTTGTTATTTTACTTCCCTCAAAAAAGCAGAAAACATTCAACCCGAACTGCAGGGCCTGCATCGGGGTTGTTGCAGGAGGAGGAAGAACAGAAAAACCATTTTTGAAAGCAGGAAAAAAATATCATGCTATGGCAGCTAGAAATAAATATTGGCCCAAGGTTGCAGGAGTTGCAATGAATGCAGTAAGTCATCCTTTTGGAGGCTCTAGGACGCAGAGAAAAGGAAGGCCTACAATTGCTCCGAGAGATGCTCCTCCGGGAAGAAAAGTCGGAATGATAAGGCCAAGACATACTGGAAGGAACAAATAAGCAAAAACAAAAAAGAAACCAAACAAAACAAAAGTGAGTTAAAATGGCAAGAAAAGAATTCGCATTCAAGGGAAAAACTGCAGAAGAACTGAAGAGAATGAGCGTGGAAGAATTTTCAAATCTTCTAACAGCAAGGCAGAGGAGAAAAATAAGACGCGGCTTCAGAGAGGATGAAAAATATCTTCTCAAGAAAATAAGAAGAGGGAATCAGAACATTAAGACTCACTGCAGGGATATGATAATCCTTCCTGAAATGATAGGTGTGCTGATAAAGATTCATAAGGGAACCAAGGATTGGGTTGATGTTGAGATTCAACCTGAAATGTTAGGTCATTATCTGGGAGAATTCGCAATGACAAGAAAGAGAGTCGCTCATAATGCTCCAGGAATAGGCGCGACAAGATCCAGCGCAGGAGTGTCCGTCAAATAAAATTGTTAAACAGGGAAGGTGCAATTGAAAGATGACTGCAAAATATTCATTCCAAAAATACAACAATGAGACAATGGCAAGGGCTCTTGGAAGGTCTCTTCCGATTTCCACAAGACAGTCTGTTGAGATATGCAACTTCGTGAGGGGGAAAAATCTTGAGAAGGCAAAAAATGCCATGAAAAGGGTTATTGAAAAAAAACAGGCAGTTCCCTATAGGATTTACAATGACGGAATAGGCCACAAGCCAGGAATTGGCCCTGGAAAATATCCTGTAAATGCCTGCACTCAAATACTTCAGCTTATTGAGTCCGCAGAAGCGAATGCTCAGTTCAAGGGATTGGACTCGGCAAAGCTTGTTATTGCACATCTGAATGCCCACCAAGCATCAAGAGCGTGGCATTACGGCAGGAAAAGAAGAAGAAAAATGAAAAGAACAAATATTGAAGTTGTCTTGGAAGAACAAAAAACAGAGGAGAAGCAAAATCCTGACAAAAAATAAAGATGATGAAATATAAAACAAGAAGCAAATGTGATAAAACAAGAAGAAGGACGATACGATAAAAAAAATAATAACAGGAGATAGTGCGGGAAAATGATTGAACGACAATTTGTTTTGCAAAAATTCAAGGAACACCAAATTCAGGAATTTGTTTCCGAAAATCTGAGAAGTGTGGGATACAGCCATACGAAGATGATCAGAACTCCCCTTGGAGAAAAAATAATAATTTATGCTTCAAGGCCGGGATTGATTGTCGGCAGAAAGGGACAGAACATCAAGAAGCTCACAAAAACCCTCAAGAAAAGATTCGCTCTTGAAAATCCCCAGATTGAGATAAATGAAGTTGAAGCAATAAATATTGATCCTCAAATTGTTGCAGAGAGAATTGCAAACTCTCTTGAGAGGTTTGGCACTTCAAAATTTAAGGGGGTTGGCCACAAAATACTTGCAGATGTTATAGGTGCGGGCGCTCTGGGAGTTGAGGTGCTGATTTCAGGAAAAATTCCAAGTAGCAGAGCAAAAAGATGGAGATTTTATCAGGGGTATCTCAAGAAATGCGGTGACCTGGCAGTAAACGGAGTGTTGAAGGCATACACAACTGCTGAGCTTAAAACAGGAACTGTCGGCATTCAGGTCAGGATAATGCCCTCTGAAATAAAGCTTCCTGACAGGGTTGAGCTCCGTTCAGACTTGCCCAAGGAAACTGAAGATGTTACTGCTTCCAAAACCGAAGCTGAAAAATCAGAAAATAAGGAGGCAAAGGTTAAGGAAGACAGGAAAGAAACTGAAAAACCAGAGCATAAAGAATCAAAGGAGAGAAAAGAAAGGAAGAAAAAAAAGAAAGAGGAGCAGGCAGATGAAGAAAAAGGAACTAAAGGCATTGAGTAAGAAGGAAATGCATGAAAAAATCCTTGAGCTGAAAAAAGAGCTCGTTAAACTTAACATCCAGATATCAACAGGCACTGCACTGAAAAATCCAGGACAGGTAAAAAAAATGAAAAAAACAATAGCACGAATGCTTACTGAAATAAGAAACAGAAAGGAGGAGGTAAAAAAGTAAATGGGGGAAATATGTTCAACCTGCGGGCTCCCAAAGGAGCTTTGTGTCTGCGAAACAATAGCAAAAGAAAGTCAAAAAATCGTTGTTGAACTCGTCAAAAAGAAGTTTGGAAAAAAATACACGATGATAACTGGCATAGATGAGAAAGAAATTGATATGAAAGACCTCGTCAAGAAACTTAAGTCGGAATTTGCCTGTGGGGGTACTGCAAAAGAAGGGTACATAGAACTGCAGGGGGATCACAAGCTTAAGGTCAAAAAAGCGCTGATTGAGATGGGATTCCCTGCCGAAACCATTGAAGTCAGATAAGTACGAACTGTTCAAAAAATGAAGCAGGGAAAATATCACAGGCTCGAGTTCATCGGCAAGGACGTCAAAATCATCGAGAGCGAAAACAGAAAAAATATCGGCATACACGGAAAAGTAATTGACGAAACAAAAAATACTTTCATGATAAAAACAAATGATGACAAAAACTCAAAGAAGAGGTTGCTGAGGATAATAAAAAACCAAAATACTTTTGAGTTCGCTATCGAAGGTAAAAAAATGATGATAAATGGAAATGAAATTTTAAAGAGGCCTGAAGAAAGAATTAAGATTTGAGCGAATGGTGAAATGATGAAAACAAGAAACATAGGTGTGGTTGTTCAGATTCCTGAGGGAGAATGCAATGACAGGAATTGCCCGTTTCACGGAAGAATACGCTTGCGGGGAAGAATGTTTGAGGGAAATGTTGTTTCAAGCAAAAGCCAGAAGACAGCAACTGTTTCGTGGAATTGGAAGAGAAAGGTCCCAAAGTATGAGAGGTATGAAAAAAAAAGGACACGGATAAGAGCTCATAATCCCCCTTGCATAGATGCGAAGGAAGGGGATATTGTAAAAATAATGGAATCAAGAAAATTGAGCAAAACAAAAAATTTTGTCATATTTGAGAAAATAAAGAAGATAAAATAGAATGTATAAAATAGTATGCAAATGCACGATATGTTAGTGAAAAATTATTAAAAAATCGAAATGAAATATTCGTAAAACAAAATTATTGAGGATTTAAAATGCAGCCTGTTAAAGCCAGAATAACAAGAGCCCTGCCGACGGAAGCGGTGATTGAAACCTGTGACAACTCAGGGGCCAAGTTGATAAAGTTGTTTTGTGTTGTAGGCGCCAAGACTGTGAAAGGCAGAAAGCCTGCTGCAGGTGTGGGGGATCTTATTATGGCTTCTGTGAAAAAAGGAAGGCCTGATATGAGAAAACAGGTAGTTTACGCAATCATCGTAAGGCAAAAAAAGGAGTACAGAAGGCCTAATGGAATTAGAATAAAATTTGAGGACAACGCAGCTGTTGTACTCAAGGATGAAAAAGGAAATCCAAAGGGAACTATTTTCAAAGGGCCGATTGCAAAGGAAGCGGCTGACAGGTGGCCTGCTGTTGCAAAGGTTGCAAGCATAATAGTTTAGCTCAGAAAATTAAGTTAAGGTGGAACTCGATGAAAGATTTTTCAACAAAGTGGAAATCAAGCAGGAGCAAGAGAAAACAGAGAAAATATAGATTGAATGCCCCCCTTCACATCAAGGGAAAATTCATGAAGAGCACGCTTTCAAAGGATTTAAGAAAAAAATATGGTGTGAGAAATTTGAGAGTGAGGAAAGGCGACAAGGTAAGGATTATGAGGGGGCAGTTCAGGAAAACGACAGGAAGGGTTGAAAATGTTGACCTAAAAAAAGAAGCTGTTTTTGTTGCAGGAGCTGAATTCATCAAGAAAGATGGCTCAAAATCAGTTTACCCCATTCATCCTTCAAAAATAATGATTGTTGAAGCAAATATAGATGACAAGGAAAGAAAAAAGATAGTTGACAGAAAAAAAAAGCCTGAAGTGAAAACGGAAGTGAAAAAATGAAGATGCACCTTAAAAGACTTGCTGCTCCAAAAAGCTGGAGGCTCAATAGAAAGGAACACAGGCTAATTGTAAGGCCTAATCCCGGCGCTCACAAGTTCAGCCACAGCATATCCCTCAACACTTTCTTAAAAAGTATGATTAATACTGCCAGCACTACAAGAGAAGTTAAGTACATCCTTAAAAACAAGACTGTTCTTGTTGACGGCAGAAAAAGAAGAGAACATAAATTTTCAGTAGGACTTATGGATGTTGTTTCAATTCCTGAAATAAAGGAAAATTATAGGATGATTATTGATAGAAATGGAAAAATTGCTGCAAGAAAAATAAATGGTGAAGAAGTAAATTTTAAGATGTGCAGGATTGAGGACAAGCGCTTCGCCAAAGGAAAAATGCATTTAAATCTTGGGGGCGGGCGGAATATTATCGTTGATAATAATGACTACAAGACAGGAGATTCTGTTGCTTTAAGCATCCCTGAACAGAAGATACTGAATCACATCAGGCTTGAATCAGGGGCTATTGCATTAATGACCGGAGGAAAACATGTCGGAGAAATATGCACTGTTGAACGTGTTGAATCTGACAAAGTAGTGCTGAAATCGCAGGAAGGGAAATTTGATGCAAGAAAAAAAGATGTTTTTGCAATAGGAAAAGAAAAACCCTTGATAAATATTCAATGAATCTTGCTAAATGCTCGATAAAAAAACAGATTAAAGCTGACAAAAAATTTTGCAGGCAGTGATAATGTATGGAAAGAAAAAATTCAATCAATCCAATGAAAAACATCAGGATTGAAAAAGTGACGCTCAATATCGGGGCTGGAAAAAACCAAGATGTGCTAGAGAAAGGAATAAAGCTCGTCACCAGCATTGCGGGCATACCTCCTGTTAAGACATTCACTAATAAGAGAATTCCTGAATGGGGATTAAGGCCCGGGCTTCCAATTGGATGCAAACTTACATTAAGAGGAGAAACTGCCGCCAAAATGCTGAAAAGACTTGTATATGCAAAGGACAATACGCTGAAAAGAAGCCAGTTTGATGATTACGGAAACATTGCATTCGGAATTCCAGAGTATATTGACATTGAAGGAGTGAAGTACGAACCTGATATAGGAATGATGGGGCTTGAGGTCTGCATCACTCTTGAAAGGCCG
>DATDSP010000068.1:0-4084 GCA_035291205.1 Candidatus Nanoarchaeia archaeon
TTATTAAAAACTGGCGGGTTTAATACCCCTGACTTTAGTCCGACAGTTTTTAATTCCAAAAACTCGCGATTAAGCGAGGAGCGTAAAACCGCAGGCTTTAGCCTGCGGATAGCTCCGAGCAGCGAGTTTTTGTTATCTTAACAACACTGAGGGATTTCATCGTTTCAACTGCAAACTTGAGCTTCTGCCTGCTTTCAGAGTAGATTGTGAATAATTTTTCATTTTTCTCTACAAAGTCGCCAGCATGCTTGTGCAAATAAATTCCTGCGCCCTTGTTTTTTGGTGCGCCAGCAATCCTTGCTATTTTTGAAATCACAAAATTGCTTACTTCTGCGATTTTTCCATTTTTCCCGGCAAGAACATCATACCTGAACCTTCCTATTTTTATCCTGCCAGGATATTTGCAATGAATTCCTTGTGCATTTATTATTTCAATCATTTTTGCATGAGCCTTCCCGGAATCAAGCATTTGCATTGCATCTTTTTCTCCATGCCCTTTCTTTGATTTTCCGGCCATTTCAAAAATCAAACCAGCCATCATAACTGCTTTTTTTTCCAAATCAAGAGGACGCATTGGATTTCTTTCCAGCACCCACAAGACATCACGGGCTTCCAAAGCCGGGCCAATGCCATTGCCTATTGGCTGGGAGCCGTCGGTAATTATCACTTTTGTCTTAATGCCAATGTGCTTTCCAAGGATTTCAAATGCTCTTTTCAGTTTGTTTGCTGATTTGTCATCACTAACTTTTGCTTCTCTTCCAATTGGAATATCTATAATAACATGAGTTGAGCTTACTGATTTTTTCTTCGCCATTATCGAAGCAAGAAGCTGGCCTTCTGCATCAACGCTGAGAGGATTTTCAACTTTTATTATTTTGTCATCAGCAGGAGCCAGCTTTAAGGCACCACCCCACACAATGCATCCACTGGTTTTCTCAATGACCTTCTTCATCCTTCCAATTGACAGGGAAACATCTGCAAGTACTTCCATTGTATCAGCTGTTCCTGCAGGACTTGTAATGCTTCTTGAACTTGTCTTCGGCATTGTGATTCCTGCTGAACAAACTATTGGCACAATAATCATGGTTGTCCTGTTTCCTGCGATTCCACCGATGCTGTGCTTGTCGAATACCTTGTGTTTTCTTAGATTCAGGGACTGTCCTGTTTCAGCCATAGCCATAGTCAGGCTTTTTGTTTCTTCTTCATCAAGCCCATTTGTATAGCACGCAGAGACAAAATAAGTGATTTCTATTTCACTCAACCTGTCAGCAACAAGATCTTTCACAATCTGCACTATCTTTGGATTGTTCAATTTCCTGCCTTCGAGCTTCTCTTTTATGTACTGTATTGAAATTGGTTTATTTTCAAAGAAAACTTCAACCACATCATTGTGCCGGGCATTTATTTTCGCAAGAGCTTCTTCAAACAATCCAATTGTTCCCTGCTTAACTGCTCTCGAGGATTCTCCAATATCAACAATGACAACAGCTTCTCTGCCTCCCTTTTTTATTCTAAGCCGGTCTTCCCTGTGAAGATCCAACATCATAGCATCTTTAATGTTGATAATGACAATTGGAGGACCGCCTGTAGAAATATCCATATCCTTGACTCGGAGCTTAATTCTTCCGTCTGCACTGTAAACACTCTGCGCCTTGTTCCTCTTTTTTATTTTGCTCCCTCTTTTACTTTATCAAAAGATTCTTGTTGATGTAATCGTCTTTTTTCTCTTCATCAGTTTTTTTCTTTGAGAAAAGTTCAGTAAGCTTATTCAGCTGTGCATTTTCATTCAGCATAAAAAGATGCTCGTCCTTTTTTTTGTCCAGCACCCTTTCATTGTGGTCATTAATTGCTTTTATTATGAAATCAAGCTCCTGAATTGCTCCTCTAAGCTCTAATGATCTCTGCTGGGGAATCTTAGTCTTCCTGCTGTTAAGAAGCTCATTTATGCTTTCCCTTCTTTTTTCTAAAAGTTTTATTATGTC
The DNA here is from genome assembly GCA_035291205.1 of Candidatus Nanoarchaeia archaeon. Taxonomy (GTDB): domain Archaea; phylum Nanobdellota; class Nanobdellia; order Woesearchaeales; family DATDSP01; genus DATDSP01. The sequence goes on from DATDSP010000068.1 coordinate 1,983, forward strand.
TTTCATTTTTGTTTTTTTCTCCTCTTTTAGTTGGATGGGCCCGCCCGGATTCGAACCGAGGACATTCACCACGTCAAGGTGACGTTATACCACTAAACCACGAGCCCAATTATATTATTTTTATGATTATTTTTTGATTTTGACTTATTTTGATATTCTGCACAATTATTATATAAAATTTTTTGTTTTTCATCAGTTTCAAATCAATCTAGGAACTCGATTATCCTTACTTATGGCATTGGAAGAACATTCATAGGATAAAATATATTGCTCACTTATTAAAAACTGGCGGGTTTAATACCCCTGACTTTAGTCCGACAGTTTTTAATTCCAAAAACTCGCGATTAAGCATTTTGTTATCTCCATTTGCAATTTTCAAAAATCTGCGTTGAATTATAGAAAATCACGGATAAAAAAATTTATATAGTAGAAATAAATCTTTTTTCGCATGAAAAGAAGAAGAAAGAGCTCAAAGGAGATTCTTTTTGATGATATAGACATCAACATTATTGAAGAGCTGAAAAGAAATCCACGGGAGAATCTGAGAAGGATAAGCCAGATTCTCAAGAAAAAAAAGATTCTTGCAAGCCCTGAAACCATAAGAAAGAGAATAAATAACCTGTCAAAGACTATCTCATTCCAGCCGATGATAAATACAACACTCTATGGATTGGAGGTTGCCGTATTATTTATCAAAGTCAAGGGCTCCACTGATGCCAGAAGGAAAATCATCGAGAAGCTCGCGCAGTTTGGCGGATACAACATTGTGGAATCAATCGGCTATTGTGATATTATGTTTTACATCACAGTGCACAACAGTTCTGAACTTAGCGAAATTGTTGATTCATTAAAATCACTGCAGGATGTTGATGATGTGCATCACATAATAATAACAAAGCACCACAGCAGTATTGCGCAACTTATCAATAAGCTTCGCAGAAATAACTAACAGAAATAACTAAATTTGATGACATCTACAAGACTTGCCAATGCACTTTGCCTATTAATTTGACATTATCAGAAAGAATTGTGCATTAAAAATCATTAATGAATCTTGCCATATTCTTGTCGAAAAGCTCATGGTGAGTGATGACAGAATAGTTAAGCGACCTTATTTCCTTAAGCTCTTTCAACGAGTCCATGATATCAGAAATCTGATTGTTTTTCTTTACCAAAAAAGAGGCAGTTATGTCAACCTCCCCAAAAGTATCATAAAAAAGAAAAGCCCCCATTAATTTTAGCTTCTCCTTCACTAAATTCTTGCTTTCATTTCCTCCTGAAATCTTTATCCGGATTTCATAAAGCTCCATCTCAAATTCCTTCCAATCAAGTAGCGGAAGGAACTTGATGTTGCTGTGCACTATAATTTCCAGCCTCTTCCTTATGCTTTCCAGGCTAAGCTTGTAAGAATGCTTTTCAAGAGCCGCATTTAACCTGACTAATGTTACTCTTGGGTCTTTAACAATTTCATTTAAAATGACAAAATCGATTTTATCAAAACGCCTTTCCATTTTTTTCCACATATTTGTTTTTTTAACTATAATTTGGCATAAAATCATGCTTCTTTATAAAATTTTTGTTGAAAAAAGACGGCTTAAATAAATTTATATTATAAAATGTCTATTTCTCACTATTTCTGCACAATGACCTGCTTTACATTAGCTGAAAGCTGAATGTCACTAATTTGAGATGGAGCAATGCTTGCAGTTATTATTTTTCCTGCGTAGTCTATCTTCTCGATTTTTCCGTTTTTTTCAATCAGGTCAATGTCATCGTTGGTTATTTCCTTATTGAACTGTATAATAACTTTGACAGGCTTTTCACCGATCACCAATCCAGTGAGCCCTTCTGTGCTTAAGCTCATTCTTGATGTCAATGAACGCACTATTGAAAATGCAGCGAGGGCAACAACCGCAACCAAGAATATGTTTAATATCAAATTGACTGTCTTTTTTTCAACCATTCATATGGGTAATTGATTTGTGTATAAAAGTTTTTCTAAGAATAGATACTGTCAAGTTAAGTGGGAAATCTTCATTGGCAAGTCTGTAGTTGCCATCAATATTGCGAGCATAATCAAAATATCCGGTGTGAAAAAAGGA
>DATDSP010000069.1:0-9491 GCA_035291205.1 Candidatus Nanoarchaeia archaeon
AATATATCGTTTTTGAAAATAGTTTGAAATCAGCTGAAAAGTGAAGTTAAAAAAAAATGTCAAAATCATAAAGAAATAATTTTAAGATAAACCCTGACTATTAAATCTTTCATAAAAGAAGGTGTTGATCCATATAGAGTATTAAGGTGTCCATTCCTGTAAGGGGAGGTTTTGACGTTTTCCAGCCCGAGAATATTCAATGCTGCTTTTTTTCCATTCTCAACAGCGCCGCTTATTCCGTCGGCAATTTTGCATAAGAAAATATTTTCGTCAACAAAACCCTCAAGCCCTTCTCTATCAGGGGTTTGGCCGATGAATCCACCAAACATTTCTTCTGTCCGAACATTCTTTCCGGGGAAAAGTTTTTCAAAAATCATATCAGCTTCTTTTCTAACAAGTTTCGGCTGTGCTGTGTAGGCTGGTTGTATTTCTCCTGTTCCGACAAGAATCTTTTTTTTTCCATTAAAACTATGAATTCTGCCATAAGGATATTCCAACCCTGAATAACTCTCTCCCCTGATTACCCACCCGAAATTGAATTTTAACAAATCCTCAGGAATTTGGGTTGATACTGCAACTGTTTGAAACACCGGGACAATTTTTCCGCGAATGCCCTTAGGCAATCCTTCGATATCTATTGTGTAAGGATTTGTGGCAATAATTACCTTTCCTGCTTTGATTGTTGCATTAGGAGTTTTTGCCAGCACCCCATTCTCTTCTCCTGAAATTCTCAGAACTCGTGAATTTTCATAAATTTCAACGCCATTCTCTTTAACGACTTGCGCAAGATTCTTAACTAAAACGAGAGGATTGATGACCATTCCTTTTTTAATCCATATTCCGTACTGCAGATAATCACTGCTTGCCAATTTTTTTATTTCTTTTTTATCTAAAATGCAGTAGTCTACACCCTTCCTGTATTCTGTACTTGCTAAAGAGTTGATAGAAGAATAAAATTCCAGATCATCATCTTTAAAGAAATAAATCAGGCCCCCCTTAATTCTTTCACATTGAATATTATGTTCATCTATGAGTTTATTTATTCCCTCAAAAGCCGTGCTCGTCTTCCTGAACATTTCCTTTGTTTTTTCTCCGGATTTTTCAACAGCTTCTTCAAACAAATATTCTCCTATGTCGATTCCGTCAATTATTCCTGTAGAGTTTCCAACGCTCAAGCCAATGTTTTTTCCTTCGAGGAGAACAACATTAACATCAAATTTGCTGAGCGTATGAGCAGCTGACAATCCAGCAGGCCCGCCACCAATTATGAGAACATCGACATTTTTTATTCCACCTGTTTCGCACTTTGGAAAATTTAATCTTTCCTCCAAAGCCCTGTCCCAGTAATTTCTGCTCACAGGTATTGCCCTGTCAATTAATTTTGTCATTGCGATCATCTCCTGTGTCGTAATCGTTTTTCAGATTCTTAAGAAGGGAGTAGATTTTCAAAATTGTCAATGAATTAAATTTTCTGATTTTGGCAAAGGAGTTTTCTCTGATTGTTGCCATTTTGAATTCATCCCCACTCCCAACCAAAACCCTACCTAAAGAATTAATTCGCTCTTTTATTTAAAATTATCTATTCTCGAGAATTTATCTTGATTTGACTTTTTTGAAGTATTTATTTTTGTTTTTTATGATTGCTTCATTTGCCCTGTCTGTTATTCGCATACATTTCACACATATTTCACATATCCGATTCTCAAGTAAGCTTTCTGAGCCATTCAACTTCGCCAGCGTCGAGATTAAGCTCGTCAGCAATCTGCGCTGACATTTTTTTGCTGTTCTTGAATATGAAAGCCAGATAAGGCAGTGTTGAATTCCTTGTTTCACGCGAGGAAGAATGTATTTTCTCAGCTATTTTTCCTGCGATTGCTTTTTTCTTTGCATTTTTCTGATTAGCCATCCAGAGTTTGAGAATCCTTCCTGTTGGGGTGTACTGCACAAACTGCCTGTATTTCTCGTCCTTGGCGATAGCAACGCCCGCGGTAAGATACTCGCTGATGTATGCCAAAAATCTCCAATGTTGCCAGCGTCTTATTCTGCCTCTCAGAACATCAGCCCTCGACAATGCATCATAAGCACGGGCAAGGTCTCTTGGATTCTTGTATTCCTTTGGAAGATTTTCTGCAATCCACAGGAAGCACTCGTCAAGGTCCTCGGAGGCGTAATCAAGGGCTCTCAGCGCTATGCTTGAATCAGTTGTCTTGAATATCATGGAAAGAGCGTTGAGTATGCTGACCTCTTTTTCTCTGTCAGACAATTCTTCAAGCTCTGCTGAAGTAAATTTTTTATGCTGTGAAAGAATCTGCAGGTCAGTTATTGCCCCTCTCAGGTCCCCTGCTGACCTTCGCGCAAGGCTTTTCAGGGATTCCTCTTCGTACTGAATCTTTTCAGCTTCGCATATTTTCTTCAGAATCTTAAATACTGATGTGTAAGGAAGTGTCTTGAACTGAACCATTGTTGAGGCATTTCGGATGACGCTGAATTTCTTGTCCCAAGGATCATTTGCAGTCATTATTATCGGAAATGATGTTTCAGCAAGAAGTTTTGCAATTGCAGATACTCCTCCCCGGTCTTCTGATCCTGAAATGCCATCAATCTCATCAACAAGAATTATCTTTCCGCTGTAAAAAAGAGACTTCTGCTTTGCTGCACCTCCGAGAATGGAATTTATTGCCTCTTCATTCCTGAAGTCAGATGCGTTGATTTCCACTAATTCGCAGTTCAGTTCATTGGCGAGCGCATAAACAGAAGAGGTCTTGCCATTTCCAGTCGGGCCGTGCACAAGAAGTCCTTTTTTTTTCTGTGACTTGAAATTCTGCACAAAATTCTTCATAAGAATGACTGCATTAGTCTGATACTCGATTTCAGAGATTTTTTTCGGAATGTACTTCCTCACCCAGATTTGGTTTTGGCTCATTTTGAATTCTGCTTAGGATTTTATTTGATTATTGTTTATTGCTGTTTATTGCTGTTTATTACTGTTTATTACTGTTTACCTGTCGTATGTCAAAAATTCCGCACTGAAGTGCGGAGCATGTGGCGGAGTTTTTGAGCATGCTCAGAAATTGCTCGTCCTTACTGCGTGCTGAAGCATCGCAGATTGCGTCAAGAGCAATTTCTGACATTTCAATTGGTGCCACCTTTATATTCATTTATTGTTTATTTTATATCTTTATTTATTTTGTCATTTATATTAATAAATTACTGAAAAAGAAGAAATATTTTAAATGAACGTTTCTTTCTCTGGGATATGGCTGTGAAAACGAACAACACAAACATTAAAACCAATAAAACCAACAGCAGGAGCAATGATGGCAAAATCAAAATAGGAATAATTGGAGGCTCTGGACTTGACGAGCCTCAGCTTCTGAAGGATTACAAGGAAGTAGAAGTTGAAACTCCCTATGGAAATCCCTCTGACAAGATTGCAACAGGCATGATTGGAAGAACCGAAATTGCCATTTTAGCAAGGCACGGCAAAAAGCACACAATTAATCCTACAGCAGTTAATTATCAGGCAAACATAGATGCTTTCAGACAGATCGGAGTCACACACATAATTTCCGCAACTGCAGTCGGCTCGCTTAGGGAAAACATAAAGCCAGGAGACCTGGTTTTTCTCGACCAATTCATTGACAGGACAACAAAAAGAAAGCAGACATTCTACGAAAAAAACAAAGTATGCCACATTCCAATGGCTGAACCATTCTGCAACAAGCTGAGAAACCTCCTCTCAGAATCTGCGCGCGAGCTGGCGCTTAATTTTCACAACAAAGGTACAGTTGTCACAATTGAAGGTCCGAGGTTCTCGACAAAAGCAGAATCTCACCTTTTCAGGAGCTGGAACGCTGATGTGATAAATATGAGCACTGTGCCTGAAGTTGTGCTTGCAAGAGAAGCAGGAATATGCTATGCCTCAATAGCAATGAGCACCGACTATGACTGCTGGCGCGAAAGTGAGAAGGCTGTTTCAGTTGACCTCGTTATTGCAACAATGAAGAAGAATGCCGATAATGTCAAAAAGCTTCTGTTACAGAGCATTTCCAAGATAAGATATTTTGATTGCAAGCAGTGCAGGGAGCCGATAAATCACTCGCTTCTCTGAGGAAAATAGGTGGGCTTATGGAAGAGTTAATAAAAAAAATAAGGGATGTTCCCGATTTTCCAAAAAAAGGAGTTGTATTCAAGGACATAACGCCGTTGCTTGCTGACTCTTATGCTTTCAGGAAAGCCATAAGACTGCTTGCTGAGTACTGCAGAAGCAAAGGAAAAATTGATGCTGTTGTGTGCGCAGAAAGCAGGGGATTCATTTTTGGATCAGCCCTTGCTTATGAGATTGGAGCTGGATTTGTTCCATTAAGAAAGCCCGGAAAACTGCCGTATAAAACCCTGCGTGAGGAATTTCAGACAGAATACAGCACTGACGCATTTGAGGTTCATGAAGATGCTGTTAAAGAGGGAAAGAATGTCATAATTGTTGATGACGTGCTTGCAACAGGAGGCACAGCAAGAGCTGCCTGCAACCTTGTCAAAAAGCTTGGAGGAAATGTTCTTGGGCTTGCATTTTTGATAGAGCTTGAGTTTTTGAATGGCAGGGAAAAGATTAATGAGTATGATGTCCTCTCGCTGATAAAAGTGAAATGAATGGATAAAATGGATGAAGCAAAAATAAAAGAAAAACAGAAGCCAATAATGGAAGCAAAACTTAAGGAAAAAAACTGGAGCAAGGATTTTGAAAAAGAGATATGTGTTACCTGGAAGAACAGAAGCTTTTATGCATTCAACAGGAATTCGAAGAAAAAAATTTACAGCATTGACACTCCTCCGCCTTACGTCAACACGCCCATTCATATCGGACATGCAACAACCTATGTGCTTATGGATATGTTTGCGCGCTACAGGAGAATGTCCGGCTATGAAGTGCTTTTCCCATTCGGCCTTGACAGGAACGGCCTGCCAATAGAAATGGCTGCTGAGAAAAAATTTGGGGTGAAGCTGACTTCAACACCAAGAGAAAAATTTCTTGAGCTTTGCGAAAAAGTCCTTCAGGAAAGCAGCATTGCTTCTGAGGAATCTTTTCTCAGGCTTGGAATAAGCTTCAATTCCTGGAAAATCGGAAATGAAATAGGAGATGCTTACTTGACTGATTCTCCTGAATACAGGGCTTTGACGCAGGAAACTTTCATCCAGATGTGGGATGACAACCTGATTTATGAGGATGAAAGAATCAACAACTGGTGTCCTGGATGCCAGACTACGCTGGCTGACGCTGAAGTTGAGTACAAGGATTTCCCGTCTTTTTTTAATGATATTATTTTCGCAGTGAAGGAAACAGGTGAGAAAATAATAATAGGCACGACAAGGCCTGAACTTATTGCAACCTGCGGAATGATTATTTTCCATCCTGATGACGAGAGGTACAAACATCTTGAAGGCAGGACTGCATTGACGCCGATTTTTGAAAAAGAAGTTTTGATAAAACCCCACCCTTCCGCAAGCATTGAAAAAGGCACCGGCTTGGTAATGATGTGCTCAATGGGCGACTTGGCTGATGTGAGATTTTTTAGGGAAATGTCCATTTCGCCGGCGATTGCAATAAACAAGGATGGAACAATGAATGAAAATGCCGGCTTCCTGAAAGGGCTCAAGGTCAAGGAAGCGAGAAAGAAAATGATTGAATTGCTGAAAGCGGAAAGTCTGCTTGTTGCCCAGCGTGAAATAATGCACAGAACTCCTATATGCGAGCGCTCAGGAGATCCGATTGAATTCATCTCAATGAAAGAATTTTATGTCAAGCAGGTTGATTTCAGGGAGAAGGTTATGGAAATTGCACAGGAACTTAATTTTTTTTCTCCTGAATCAAGGCAGATTCTTTTTGACTGGATTAATTCTGTCACAATAGACTGGCCGATAACAAGAAGAAGATATTATGCAACTGAAGTTCCGATGTGGAAGTGCATGAACTGCGGACTGATTTATGTTCCTCCAAAAGGAAAATATTACAGGCCCTGGAAAGAGAAAGCGCCTGTGGAAACTTGCCCTGCATGCGGAAGCCCGAACCTGGCTGGAGATGAGCGGGTTTTTGACACATGGTTTGATTCTTCAATAAGCCCGCTTTACATCCTGAAATGGAGCAGGGATGATGAATTTTTCAGAAAGCACAAGCCCTGCACACTCAGGCCCCAGGGAAAGGAGATAATAAGGACATGGCTTTACTACACGCTGCTTAAATGCTACCAGCTCACTGGCGAGACAATTTTCAGAGATGTGTGGATAAATCATCATATTGTCGACGAGAAAGGATACAAGATGTCAAAGTCAAAGGGAAATGTCATTGACCCTGCTGTAATCATCGACAAGTATGGAGCAGAGTCATTCAGGCTTTGGTGTGCAATTGAGGGAAATCTTGAAAAAACTGACTTGAAATGCTCCTATGAAAGAATTGAAAGCGCAGGCAAGACTCTGACAAAGCTGTGGAATATCTCGAAGTTCATCTCGATGTTTCCTGAGCCGAAAGGGAAAACAAAAATTTCAGAGCTTGACAAGTGGATAATACAGGAAACAAACGAGCTAATAAAATTTGCAAACGAAAGGTATGAAAATTATGATTTCCACAGCCCTGCAATAAAGCTGAAGCATTTTATCTGGGAAACTTTTGCATCACACTATCTTGAGCTTGTCAAGAACCGTGTTTATAATGAGAAAAAAAAATTTTCTGAAGAAGAACAAAACGGAGCATTGTTTGCACTGAAGCACTGCCTCGAAAATGTCCTGAAAATTCTTGCTCCAATAATTCCCATAATAACACACAAAATATTTTATGAGCTGCACGGAAAGGAAATTCATCTTGAAAGCTTCCCAAAAGCAAAAGAAGAATATGCGGTTAATTTTTCAACAAAAGACATTGAGGAGCTTAACAGCATCATCTGGAAAACAAAAAAAGACAGGGGCCTTAATTTGAGGTCAGAGATTTCAGAATTGACATTGACAAAGGCATTCGAAAGCATTGAAAAGGATATCAAGGAAGCGCACAATGCTGGAAAGATAAGCTACAGCGATGAGATTAAGATTGTTGTATGAAACATATCGCAAGAAATTGCTGATGAATCCCAATAAAAATTTTAAATGGAATAAATGATATTTACAGTGGCGAAAGCATGAATAACAATAATCATAAAAAAAACGTTGACGGCCACCCAACTGTGGAAGAAAAAATAGCAGGCGAGAATGTTGGTTATCCTGTGGATCTAATATCCCCTCATAAAAAAAGCCTTGGTGAATTTCTTACAGAATTGCATCTTATGAAACGTAGGAAGGATACGCGTGCTGAGCAGATTAAAATAGTTCAAAAATATGTTGATTACTGGAAGAACCATTCAAAAGAAGACCTTCTGAATTATGCTGCTGCAAGAAAATTTCAGGAAGAAAACAAAGCAGACTGCATTGAAAGACTCAGCAATCTTGTTACTGTATTCTGCATGGATTCAGAAAAAAATATTGTTGCTGACACTCTTGTCAAAGAGCTTGACAGCGCCCGCGACGCCACTTTTTTCAGAATAAGAATTGACGACCCTGCTTTTGAAAAAGTAAAAAAATATGGTTCTTTGGAAGAATATTTCAAGGATATGAATTTCGTACCCTTTCTCACATACCATGACTGCACTTATTTGCAGGAAGAACGGCTTGAATGGGGTAGCTAATGCTTTTTCTTTTTCATCTTTGCAAGCTCAACCTGCTGTTTCAAATGCTTTATTTTGAAATATAAGGCGGTCATAAGCATAAAAACTCCGATGATGTAAATAACCAGCACCCAGTTTTTAAGGCCGATCTTAAAAGCCGCCACCAGGCTTATTGCTATCAGAATCCATCCTGCGAGCCGGACATATCTTACATTCTTTTCAACAAGGTTTTTGTTTTCTTTTTCATACCTGCTTTTTGCTTTTGATTCCTTCATTTTTTTTATTGAATAGTCAGCTTATTTTCCTCATCTTCGGGCCTTCTGAAGTGTCATCAACATAAAAGCCTTTCTGCATTATCTTTTCCCTCAGCTCATCAGAAAGCTTCCAGTCCCTGTTTTTTCTGGCTTCTTCTCTTTCCTGCACCAATTCAAGAACATCTTTTGGAACAATTATTTTTTCTGCCTGCATAACTCCGAGCACAGAGTCTGTATCTTCAAGAAGATTTAAACAGTCATTGACATTTTTCCTGCTGAGGGATTTTACTGAAATCATCTTGTTTGTTTCCCTTGCAAATTCAAAAATAAACGCAAGTGCCTCTGAAATTCCAAGGTCATTGTCCATTGCTTTTTCAAATCCTTTTCTTGCTTTTTTCAGCAATGCATTTACCTGCTTGTTGTGCGGCGTTCCTTTTTCTGGATTGTATTCCTCAAGCTTCTGTTTTAATTCAACAAGCCTGCTGATTGAATTCTTCGCTGATTCAAGGCTCTCAAAAGTGAAATTCAACTGCTGTCTGTAATGGGTTGAGAGAAGAACATACCTTATTGCCTTTGCATCATAACCTTTTGCAAGCAGGTCCCTGAGAGTGTAAAAATTTCCGAGAGATTTTGACATTTTTTTTCCATCAACAAGAAGATGTTCGCAGTGAAGCCAGTAATTGACAAATTTTTTTCCAGTGCATCCCTCTGACTGAGCTATTTCATCTTCGTGGTGAGGAAATATGTTGTCAACGCCTCCTGTGTGGATGTCGATGCTTTCAAATTTTTCAGCATCAAAATTTCCTGATTCAAATGCTTTTGTCAGATGCTTCATGCTCATTGCGCTGCATTCAATATGCCATCCAGGACGGCCTTTGCCGAATTGACTGTTCCAATAAACATCTCCGTCAGATTCGTCCCAGGCTTTCCAAAGGGCAAAATCAGATGCCTGCTCTTTTTCATACTCATCCTGCTTAACCCTTGCACCTGCTTTTAATTCCTTTACTTTTATGTGCGCAAGACTGCCGTATCCCTTGAATTTTGAAATGCTGTAGTAGATTGAACCATCACTGCTCTTGTAGGCAATGCCCTTGTCAAGAAGAACCTGGATGAGCTGAATCATCTCATTAATGTGCTCTGTTGCTTTCGGATAAACTTCTGCTGGCTCGATATTCACTGTTTTTATGTCCTCGAAAAATGCCTTTCCATATCGTTCAGTGAATTCCTTCAAGCTGATGCCTTCTTTTTGAGAATCCCTGATTGTCTTGTCATCAACATCAGTGAGATTCATCACCTGCCTTACCCCGTATCCTTTGTATTTCAGGTATCTTCTCAGCAAATCCTCAAAAACATAAGCCCTGAAATTGCCGATGTGGGCAAAATTATAAACAGTAGGTCCGCAGGTGTACATCTGCACTTTTCCTTCCTTTACTGGCCTGAATACTTCCTTTTTCCTTGTCAATGTGCTGTGGAATTTGAGCATTTTTATCTGGATTTCGTCTTATTTTATAAAATTTTGTTCGAGACAATGTTAAAATTTGAGGTGATCAAG
>DATDSP010000070.1:0-4016 GCA_035291205.1 Candidatus Nanoarchaeia archaeon
ATAAAATAACAAAAACTCGCTGCTCGGAGCTATCCGCAGGCTAAAGCCTGCGGTTTTACGCTCCTCGCTTAATCGCGAGTTTTTGGAATTAAAAACTGTCGGACTAAAGTCCGAGGTATTAAACCCGCCAGTTTTTAATAATTATAATGTCAGGGAGTATTTCCTCGCATTCGCTTTTTTCCTGTTGCGAGGGCATTTTAAAAGTTCGCATTATAATTGAGGAAAATAACAAATATTTCGCATTGGTAGTGAGGATAAAAATAAACCACAATTCAAGGCAATGTTATGAAGTTTTACAGGCTGGTCTTAAGAACATTGCCAGAATTATTGCAGCAGCCACTTCCAAACAGGTTTTACAGCCACTTTTTTACCCTTGACTTTCAATTCATCCTCCTGGTCATTGGTCAATACAAGGCCGTGCTTCAGCTTGAATTTGTCCAGTACTTCAATCAACCCATTAACTTCCCTTTCCTGATTTGTTTGAGTTAAATTCCAGCATACCTGAATTGCTTCTTTTACTTTATTATTCTGCACTATGATGAAATCACATTCATTCCTGTTGGAATAGTAAAATACAGTGCCCCTGCTTTTTAGTGCTGTAAAGACTAAATTTTCTAATAACCAGCCATTATCTTTAGTGAATTTCATTGAAAGTTTAGGAATGAATCCATTATCAACCAAATATACTTTCTTGTCATTTATTATTTGTTTTTTCAGACTATAGTCGAACTTGCTGACTTGATTTATGAAATATGTTTCTTCCAAATAAGCCACATACTTTTTTATGGTATTGGCGCTGTTTATTTTTATAAATTTTCTTAGAGAATTGTAACTAAATCTCTGCGAGAGCGTTGTAATGAGATATTGATACAGCTCTTTCAATAGCTGAGCATCATCAACCTTATATCTGGCAACAATATCTTTTATAACAATGTCCTCGTATACTCTCATCAAAATTTCCGGATCATTGTATTGGACGTATTCAGGCATCCCCCCACTAACCAAAAATTGTGCAAAATGTTTTTTTATTTCTGCACGAGCAGTAGTCCGGAACATGATTTTTTCACCAAACTTAATATCTTTAAAGGAGAGGTATTCCCTAAAAGAAAAAGGTGTTACGACAACATCAACGTGCCTGCCGGTTAATTTAGTTCCTATTTCTTTGCTTAACAGCTTTGCGCTGGATCCGGTTATAAAAAATTTAAATCCTGCATCGTAGAACCTTCGTACGAAATTTTCAAAACCAGGTATGGTTTGAATTTCGTCTATAAAAAAAGTTTTTTTTTCTCCAAAAAGCTCAACGAGAACTTCATAAATCATGTTGAAATTTTCTGCTGGAAAATTAAATAATCGTTCATCTTCAAAATTGATATAGTAAAAATCTTCATCTTTGTATTGGTTTTTTATGAGTTGCCGCAATAATGTGGATTTTCCGCTTCTGCGCAAACCTGTCAGGACAACGACATGGGGAAGTTTGGCTTTTTGTTCCAGTGATTTCAGAATTGTCCTTTCCACGCCAAACGGTTTTTGCAGAATTGCGTCCCTTTGTTCCACAAGCGCCTGCTTTAACTGATCTTCCGATATCATATGAATGGTATATTATAACTGCTATTTAAAATTTCTCATTCTGATTGAGGAAAATAACAAATATTTCGCATTGGTAGTGAGAATAATTAAAAACCAAAAAAAACCACAATTCAAGGCAGCCTGTAAAACTTCACAATATTCGTCTTCAGGAAATCTGCATCGCTTTCAAGAACAATCTCAAAATCATACTCATAGTCAGTTGAGTTGATGTGCACAAGTACTCCTGAAGAGCTCAAACGAGAGCCTGCCTGCAAAAGCCTTGAATATCCAGCACCTACAGCAGAATTCTGGTCATTGCCAATCATGAAATTGAAAGTGCCGTCAGGCCGTGCATTGTTCGCCTTGAATTCAATGTAATTCACAAGACTATTGGTGTTAATTGAAGACCAGTTTGCATCATTGCCTGTCTTTGAAAAATTCACAAGAAGAATGGGATTTTCAACAATGAAAGAACCGCCTGCATCTCTTGCATTCACATTTATTCCTGAGCTGACAATTAAATTGCCTTTCTCAATTTTTGTCCTTGGCTCGAGAATCTTTGATGTTGTCTTGAGCTCCCACATTACACTGCCGGGATTGATTGAGAATGTTCCCTCGCTGAATTCAACTGGCACAATTCTTTGGCTTCCAGTGCCCTCTGATGCAACATCCCCTAAATGCTGGTTTAATGCCTGAATATTGTCCTCTCCCTTCGTGAAGACTGCCTTCTCCTTCAGCTTGTTGAACATAGGAACCCCTGCTTGAAGAACAATTACAACAACAGCAACAACTATCAGAATGTAAATAATTGTAGAAATCCATATGTCTGCTTTTCTCTTATTGATGATTTTCATTTTAACACATTTTAATTACAACTTTATTTAACATGCTTCAGCATTCCTTCTTCAGCACAGAGCATTTCTTTGCCTCGCGCCTGCACTCAGGAGGATATACCAAAAATTCATCCTGCACATCAAAGTTTTCAACGACAACCTGCTTCTCATCCCCTTTCATTGCGATTATGCCAATTTTTTTCTGCTGAAATTTTGATTCAATGATGATTTCGCTCAAGTCAAAATCGCTGTAAGATGGATTTCTCAGCACAAATTTCAGCACTGAATTTTCATAGCTTATTTCCCTGATTTCAGCAGCGTACCCAACGCATTGCACAAGCTTTGGTGTGGTTTCATTCGTGAAAGAGGCCACTCCTCTGTAAATGTTGACAATATATACCGCAATCGCTCCAGCGAGTATGACAAAAAAAATCAAAAAAACGTACAATGCTATTTTTGTTGTTTTTTCACCAGCCATAATAACTTTCCTACAACCCTAACAAATTGAGCTTAGCACTCAGGCAAATCCCCTCTTTTCTCATACGGATTCTTTGAGCACAGCACCGGCTCGGTAATGTCTCTCACTTTTATGTATGGAACAAATCTTACCTGCTGTATTGTTCCATTGACTGCCTTGTCATATGACAGCGTGAGTTTTTTTACATCGCCTTTTGCAAAGGTTTCATTGAATAATGTTCTTGTTATTGAGTCTGCTCCAAAAACTGTCACCTGCATTGAATCAGCATTTGTGTTTGCCCTGTTTTCTATGATGAATTCTATTTGCTTGTTTGCAGAATTATAGCAGAGTTTTTGCGTTCCGTCAATCTCGACTATGCTGAGGTCAGTTTCAGTTGCGCATCGTATGTCTGCGTCTGACTTTGCTCCTGTGCTTTTTGCCGTTGACTTTACATAGTCAGAGCCCCAGTTCATAACAACTGCACCCAGGGCAACTGCAAATGCTATCAGCAGAACAGTTGCTATTAATGGAGAAACAGCTTTTTTCCCTCGAAATATCCAAAATGTTTTTCCTCTCATTATCACACCTCTTTTATTTTTTGATTGTTTTATTCAGCAGTTCGGAGGCCTGTTCATGTCTGCAAGCTTGGTCCTGCAAATCACCTGTGCATCCTGTCTTTTGACAACAGGCAAAACCTCTATTTTTCTGACAATGCCCTGCTTGAGCACAGCTATCTGCTTCGACTCAGACGGCCTTAATTCAATGCTTTTCTCCTTGACTTCCGGATTCTCGTATATATCATAAGTTCTCACAATAATGCTGTCAATCAATAAATTCCTGTTATTAGTTAAATTCATATATAAAGTTTGCGTGGACTGGCAGGCAGAAGTTATCACAATGCCTGTGTAGTCGCAGTCTGTTGTATCATAAACTTTTTTCTCAAGAGTCTGCATAGTTGATTTTGTCAATCCAACAATCCAATTGTAGACAAAAACAGAAAGGATTACTGCTATCAATGTCACAAGCATCCACGATATCCAGATCGAAACTGCTTTTTTGGATTTGAATTTTTTGGGATTCATTTTATTTTTGTCATTTACTTTTTATCGGCTTTTCTTATTCCTTTTTTATTTTTTTACTTTGTTTTTGTTTTCTTTTTT
>DATDSP010000071.1:0-17015 GCA_035291205.1 Candidatus Nanoarchaeia archaeon
TCAATTCCGCAGCTCGTAGATAAAACAATCTGGCTCGTCGCGAGGGGTTGCTCCCTACGGGAACGCAGAGCCTGAGAATAAAACACCGAACAGCGAGGACGATGCTGGCGAGCGAAGCGAGAGGGTTTCATATTAACCAATTCAAAGCAAAAATATAAATATCAACTATTATTTAATGCCTATAATCAAAAAAGGTGTTTTGTTCCTTAAATCTTGAAAATGCGATTCAATGATGAAGAAAACTTTAGAAAAATGATGAAAAACAAGATTTTTTTCTTCTTCTTACTGGTATTTTTAATCTCTGTCAAATCTTCTTCAGCAGAGCTTTCCTGCAGTATCAGAAGCAATTCGTGTAATGCCGGAGAGACTTGTGTTTATGCAATGTCTGATTTAAGCAATGCTCATGCTGAATTATGCTCATCGGGAATCTACACCCAGAAAGTTTGCTGTGCAGATACAGGAGGGGCAACTCTTGGAACTGTTTCCGGCACAAAAATTCTTGGCCTGGAAGCAACAACAAACGCCCATGTTGAACAGGGAACTTTGTCAAATTACGGAACTCCAGCGTATTTAAGCGCCACCAACAACAATGTTGTTTGCACTTATAAATCTGCATGTGATTTGAACGAAGTATGCTTGAGTTCTATATCTGACACTACAAACGCTCACATTGGCAGTTGCGCTGCTTATTCGCTTAAAGCCTGCTGCAGACTTTCCCCTTTTCCAACATACTCATCTTTTGACGGCTCAACCACTAATTTTGCTTCTGTTGCTGACCTGACAAATACAGGCGCAACCTTAGAAAAAACAAATTTTGGCAAGATTGCATGGGTAAGCTCAAGCATGAATGTTGAGGGTGCAAATTTTAATACAAATGTTGCAATAGGAGACAAATTTGTTTCTGTTAATTCTGTAAATCTTCATTCTACTCTGAACTCTGCTGCTGACATCACAATCAAGAATGTTGATTGCGGAAATTTTATTGTCTACAAAGCATCTGGATTCTACACAACTCTGCAGGATATTGTCAGCAATGGCGCTGAATGTTCAGTTTCTGACTGCGCTAATATTCAATGCAGTGCCGGCACATTAACTTTCAGGGCGTCGGGATTTTCAAGCTACGGAGCAGGCGCTCCTCCTGCTATTCCTGAATTTAATGGCTTTACTTTAATCCTTGCATTAACTGTTTCAATGCTTGGGTTTTTGTTTGTCAGAAATCAGAGAGAGCATTTCCAAAAACCAAAAATATAAATATTGATTATATTTTACATTAGTCAAAAGTCAAAAAAGGTAAAAAAGGTGATTTGTGATTTTTAAAAAAATTGAGCATCATCATTTTGTTTTCGCCGCTTTTATGGCGATAATCATATTTTTCTTCGCAGCAGTTATTGTTCAAGGCTACGGCACAACCAATCCCTTATCATTCGGACATTCTGCAGGAGAACTTGCCGGAGGAACCCTTGGAGCAGGAGATTATACTTTTCCTCAGAATTTGTTCGTGAATGGAAAAGTTGGTGTTGGAACGACGAGTCCGATACTTGATGTTTATGGAGATGCTAGCGTTATGCAAATGACCTTCCCGTCGTCTGCGACCAGCTATGCAGTCTTATCTTTTTTTGAGGGCGCCTCTTTTCGCAGTTATATATACTCTATTGGTTCGCTGTATGTTGATGCAACACGAAGAAATGATTTAGAACTCCGTTCAGTTTATGGTGATCTTACATTGCAAAAAGACGGAGGCAACGTCGGCATTGGAACGTCGAGTCCTGGGTATAAGTTACATGTTGTGAGTACAACTGGTGCAGCTGTATATGGCAGCAGTGATAGCAATTATGGTGTTCGTGGTATAAGTGCTAGCTCTTTTGGTGGAGCTTTTTATGGAAAATATGGAATATATGCAGCAGGCAATACCTCTACAGGATACGGAGGTCTTTTCTGCAAGGATGCAAATAATAATGGACTCTGTGAAGGAGATTTGGACGAACCATATGTTTATTTAGCCCATCCCGATGGTTATGCTGTTTGGGGTTACAGCAAATCAGTAGGAGCTGGCGTGAGAGGTCAAAGTGGTTCAAGCTATGGTGTTTATGGTGATAGTGTCTCATCTTACGGTGTTTATGGAACGAGCAGCAGTAATTTAGGTGTTTATGGTAATAGTGTAAGTAATGTTGGTGTTTATGGGTATAGTAGTTCAACATGGGGTATACAGGGTACGGGTGTGAACTATGGTGTTTACGGCCAGGGAGCGCTCATCGGTGTTGAAGGCTGGTCAACTGGCGGAGCTGGCACTTATGATTTCTATGCAGGAGGTCCTAGTAATATTGATTACGGAACAAGCTCGTCAATCAGGTGGAAGAAAAACATTCAGCCAATCGACAACGCATTAAGCAAAGTTTTGACTATGCGCGGTGTTTATTTTGATTGGGACTCTGCTCATGGCGGTCAGCACGGAATGGGAATGATAGCAGAAGAAGTTGGAAAGGTTGTTCCTGAAGTTGTTGCTTACGAAGCTAATGGTGTTGATGCAACAGGAATGGATTATGGTCATCTTACTCCTGTTCTTGTTGAAGCAATGAAGGAATTGAAAGCAGAGAATGACGCCCTGAAAAAAAGAATTGAAGCATTGGAAGCAAGATAACATTCAAAATATTTTGACGCATTTCTCATCAAAAATTATATAAATGTAACTTCTTTCTGAACTGATTATGTATTTAATGAAAAGAGATGATTTGTGTAGATTTATTTCTTTAATTTTATTAATCACATCGCTCTTTGCATTTTTTGCATTGAACTCAGAAAAAACAAATGCGGCATTATCCTGCACAATAACAACATCCTGCACAAATACCTGCGTATTCAAGATTTATCCAACAGAAAATGGACACGCTGAGCTCTGCTCAGGAACAAATTACAGCAATGTCATCTGTTGCAGTGCACCAGGAGAAACCCTGACAACAGGCACAGGAACAGAGATACTGAACCTTGCATCATCCACAAATGCGCATGTCGAGCTTCCTTCATACACAAATTTCCTAAACAAGATTTATCTGGGCTCTCAGGGAAGAAATGTTGCATGCGAATACAAAACAACCTGCTCAGCTGATGAAACCTGCCTTGCATCAATTGCCTCATCAGCAAATGCCCACATTGCATCATGCAATTACTTTTCAACGAACATATGCTGCAAGACTGTTTCAGCCCCGATAACAGTTACCCTCCAAAGGCCGTCAAACAACAATCTGACTGTTTTTGCAAGAAGGCCTCTTTTTGAATGGGCATCATCATCAACTGGAGTAACTTACGAGATAAACATAACTCATGGAAGCTGTTCTAATATTTTTCAGTCAGGGATAGCTGTTCTTAATTTCACACCCTCTCAAGACTTGTGCACAGACAGCCTTTACAGCTGGAAAGTAAGAGCGTATGATGGAATAGATTATCATCAATGGTCAAATTCCTGGAGCTTCATAATAGAATCCGCAGTAATAGTCAATCTCACAGCAAATTCAACAGACTTTGGGATGAAAGACCTCAATGCAACAGACGACACTTTAGACGGAGTTCCACAGCCCCTTGTTGTTTCAAACATCGGCAATGTGCTTGTTGACATCAGCGTAAGGGCAACATCTCTTTGGTCATCAAAATCATTGGATACTCATTACTTTCAGTTTTCTGCAGGAGAAGAGCCAACAGCGCCGGGCGCATTTAATTTTGCTCTTTCACAAACCCAATGGGCAAATCTGAGCTTAACTGAAAAAAATGTGATAAGACAGCTGAACTTCAATCAGTCAAACCTTGCAAGGATTCACCTGGGAATAACTGTGCCGATTGATGAAGCACCAGGAGCAAGAACATCAACAATCTATATTTCAGGGGCGATGAGCTAAATGGTAAAAACAAAAAAAATCATGACGCTGTGCATTTTGCTGTTCTTTCTGCTCCTGACTCCGTTGCTCTCTTTTGCTCTCGGCATTGCTCCTGCAAGAACAACATTGAATTTTGAACCGAATCTTCATAAAGAAGTAAAATTGAGAATAATAAACAATCAAAACCAGAATCTTGAGCTCGAGATTAATGCAACAGGGGAGCTGAAGGATTATATTGTGATAAGGGAGAAAAAAATCATGATTTCTTCAGCTGAGGATGAAAAGACAATAATCTTTGAGATTAATCTTCCCCCGAGCTTTGATTATCCGGGCACGCATGAAGCAGAAATAACAGTTGCGCAGGCATTGCAGGAAGGAAAAGTCAGCGGAACAGCGCTTGTTGGAAGCATATCGCTAAAATCCCAGATTAAAATAAATGTTCCCTACGAAGGAAAATATGTTGAATCTTCAATTTCAATCACAAAATACAACAAAAACAAGATTTTATTTACAGTTCCAGTTAAAAATGTGGGAACCGAAAACATAAGCAGGCTTTATGCTGAAATAAAAATATCAAACAAGAGTGTTGTGCATTCATCTGTTCTTACAGACGCCATTTCCCTGAATTCAGGGGAGGGTGGAAAGCTTGTAGCATCAATAGAAATGCTTCCATTAGGGCATTATGATGCTGTTGCAACATTATTCTTTGATGAGAAAAGCATAAAATTCAACGATTCCCTTGATGCAGAAATAGCAGTCATCGATATAACTGAAATAAGAATAACAGAATTCATCCCAGACAAAAGGGCAGACCTGAGTTTGGAATTTTTCAATAACAACAATGAAGAGATAAATGAAGTTTATGCACAGCTGAATGTTTATGATGGTGAAGAAATAATTGTAAGCGGACAAACAGAAAAGTTTAATGCAGGGCAAAATTCAAGATTAAAGGTTCCCCTGCTTCTTGATTTATCAAATCTCGAAACAAAATCTTATGATGTTATGCTGAGAATATTTTATGGGGCAATTTTTACAGAAACAAAATTTGAAATGACAATAAGTGATAATTCCCTGTCAACTTCATTAACCCCGACAGGGGCTTTTGTTGCCAGCAGAGGAGAAGAATATCAGATACTGAATAAAACCGAAATTACTGAAGAAAAAAAAGGAGGGGTTTTTTATTATGTTATTGCCATACTGCTCTTAATAATAGTCGGTGCAGCATATTATTACTTCAGAAAGAAAAAGGAAGAAGAGGAGGATGCTGAACAAATTACACAGCCGATTCAGCAAGCCCCGCAACAGATTCAGCCTCAGCAAGTTTCACAACCACCTCAAATCCAACAAGTGCAGCAGATTCCTCAACAGCAGGTTCAGAAATTGAAGAGAAAAAAGAGAAAAAGAAATACAAAAAGAAGCAAATTAAAGTGAAATGAAAGAATAAGAAATAAAAAACAAAAAAGAAGGTGACAATATGATGGAAGCATACAAACTGAATTTTAAATACGAGAAGCCGTTCAGAATTTCAAAAAGAATTTTCACGCACAGCTCGGGTGTTATGCTTTTTGAAAAAAGAGAAAAATTAGTCGGCTATGGTGAGGCAGCGCCTAATCCTGCCATAATGCACGACACTCAGGAGGATGTATTTGATTACTTAAGAAAAAATTCAGGGCTTCTTCCTAAAATAATAAATTCGGAATCCATCAGGCAGATGCATAAAAAACTTCCAGCAGGCTCAGTGACTGCAAGGGCATCAATGGACTTTGCATTGCACGACTTATGGGGAAAGCAGACAAAAAACGAAGTTGCAAAACTTTACTCCAAAAAGAAAAACATTATCCCAAATTGCTTCACAATTTTTGGAAAAAATCCTGAAGAAACAAAACTTGATGTTGAAAGAGTGCTGACAAAATATCCCTCGTTGGGAGTCCTGAAAATAAAGCTTATGGGAAAGGGGGATGTTCAAAGATGCAGGGCAGTAAAGGAGAAGGCAGATGAGATGAGAAAAAAGATTTCATTTGCCCTTGACTGCAATCAGGGCTACAAAACAGCATCGGAAGCAATAAAATCCCTGAATGAAATCAAGGATGTGCTGAAAAAAATTGTTCTTGTTGAAGAGCCTGTCGCTGCAAAAAAATGGGGGCTTCTGAAAGAAGTCAGTGATAATGCAGACATTCCTGTTTTTGCAGATGAATCAGCTGTTAATCTTGAGGATGTGAAAACAATAATAAGCAGGGATTGCGCAAAAGGGATTAATCTAAAGCTCCAGAAAATAGGGGGAATATTGCCTGCAAAAGTTGTTGCTGATGAATGCAGGAAATACGGGCTTAAGGTTATGGTAGGCTGCATGTTTGAAACTGCTGTAGGAATCTCTGCGGGAATACATTTTGCGCAGTCCACGAAGAACGTCGTGCTGACTGATCTCGACGCTGATTTGCAGCTTCCTGATATTTACAAGTTTGGGCCAAAATTTGAAAATGGTGTAAGAAAAACATCCGGAAAGCCGGGATTGGGTGTTGAGCTTGATTTTGCCAAGATTAAAAAATTGGAAAAATCATCCAATGCAGTGTATGAAAAAATTATTTGAATATTCACAAAACAGAAAGCGGATAAGAAATTAGGAAAATATTATGTTTCAAAATTTATGTGTCAATGTACTGGTTAAAGATAATGGTGACAAAACAAAGTGAATCCTCAAGATAAAGCATTAGTTGTATTTCAAGGCAAGAAGATTAGAAGAACTTGGTTTAATGATGAATGGTGGTTTTCTGTAGTTGATATAGTGGGAGCTTTAACGGAAAGTGATCGGGCTAGAAAATACTGGTCTGACTTAAAAAAGAAGCTTACTGAGGAAGGTTTTGAGCTGTCCGCAAAAATCGGACAACTGAAATTTGTGTCTGCTGATGGGAAATCTTACTTAACGGATTGTGTTAATACAAAGAACACTTTTAGAATTATACAATCAATTCCCTCAAAAAAGGCAGAGCCATTAAAGCAATGGTTAGCCCAAGTTGGTTATGATAGAGTACAGGAAATAGAAAATCCCGAATTAGCCCAAAAACGCATGAAGGAAATCTACAAAGCTAAGGGCTATTCTGATGACTGGATTGAGAAAAGAGTAAGGGGAATTGCCGTAAGGGATGAATTAACAGACGAATGGAAGAAAAGAGGAGTTTTGGAAGAAAGAGATTATGCAATCCTCACAGCAGAGATTTCAAAAGCTACTTTTGGTTTGACTCCAAGTGAATACAAGAAATTTAAGGGTTTGAAAAAAGAGAACCTACGAGACCACATGAACGATTTAGAGCTTATTTTTAATATGCTTGGAGAAAGAGTATCTACTGAAATTACAAGAAAAGAAGATAAGAGGGGATTTATAGAAGTTGAAGATGCCGCTAAAAGGGGTGGAAGAGTAGCAGGAAATGCAAGAAAAGAAACAGAACGGGAATTAGGTCGTCCAATTACATCAAAAGAGAACTATATTTCTGAACCTGAAAAAAAGAAAAAGTTAGGAGACAGAAGTAAGAAGTAGGAACTCTTTTCATCAGTTTCATTTGTCGTAGAAATGTCCTATCCACCCGTTAGCCCTCTTTCTCAATTGAGTTTAACGTATGACATTAAAAGAAGTTTTTTGCATAACAAAAAGTTTTGGGAAAATTCCTGCAAGGAATTTTACCTTTTAAGTGCTCAACCTGTCCCACACCCCAAAAAATCAAAAAGTATTTATAGAAATTGGTTCTAAAATGAGATGCAATGAAAGATGAATTAAGAGAGCAGCAGCGCCAGGCATGGAATAAGTTTTCTCCTGGCTGGAAAAAATGGGACAGCTTTGTAATAGAATGGCTGAAACCCATTGGGCAGGAATTAATAGAAGAATCTGCTCTTGAAGATGGATTCTGCGTATTGGACATGGCGACCGGCACAGGCGAGCCAGGACTGACAGCTGCTCTAAAAATTGGAAGCGGAAAAGTTATCGGGGTTGATTTAGCAGAAGAGATGGTAAAGATTGCCGGGCAAAATGCAGAAATCAAAGGAGTGAAAAATTACGAAGCCCTGACAGCAGATGCTTCTGCACTTTCATTTGAAGACAATTATTTTGACGCTGTTATTTGCAGGCATGGAGTTATGTTTTTTCCGGACATGCCTGATGGTTTGAAAGAGATGGCACGGGTGCTAAAGCCAGGAAGAAAGCTTGCGCTCTCAGCGTGGGCTCTGCCTTCAAAAAATCCGTGGGTAACAACAATTAAGGAAGTTCTTCATAAGATGCTTGATCTGCCGTCGCCTCCTGCTGATGCCCCTGGACTTTTCAGGTGCGCACAACCAGGCACATTGAAAAAACTCCTTGAAGAATCCGGCTTTTATGATGTTGAAGAATCTGAAGTTGCCGGAAAAATAAATTTTATTTCTGCTGAACAATACTGGGAATTCATAACAGATGTTGTTGCTCCAATTGCATCCGCGCTGAGTAAAGTCGATGAAGAAGCATATCAAAAAGCAAAACAGGCAGTAATAAATGAGGTTGAAAACAAATACGGAAAAGGAGATGTTTCATTCGACTGGAGTTCCTGGGTTGCTTCCGGGATTAAAAAAACCAATTAATAATTTTCTTTACTTTCGGGCTTGGTAGAAAATCTCGCTTTGCTTGGGTTGCTATCGGCTCGCCTTCGGCTTGTAAGCGCGTATGTTTGCATACACAGCCAATTCGTGTCCTGTGCGGGCATTTCTGCCTCTTGAGATGACCTTTATTTTTTCGAACCCGGCTTTTTTCATAAGAGAGATGAAGTCCTGTTCAGGCAATGATCCTCCAATACACCTAAACCAGTAAGAGACATCTGTTTTGATATCGCAAACCAGGGCTTTTTTCAGCATTATTTCGCAAAAGACATTTCTTCCTCCTGGTTTTAGCACTCTGAAAACTTCCTTCAGTGCTGATTCTTTGTAAGGAGAGAGATTATACACACCGTTTGATGCAACAACATCAACTGAGTTGTCCTTCAGGGGAATTTTATCAGAACGCCCGCGCATGACTTCAACATTTGTCAAGCCAATTTTCTTCATGTTGCTTCCTGCCTTTTTCACCATTTTTTCTGATATGTCCACTCCATAAACTTTTCCATTTGGGCCGCTTGCCTTGCTGTAAAAGTACAAGTCCAGTCCTGCACCACAGCCGAGATCAAGCACAGTCTCTCCCTTTTTTATATCAACAATGGGCTGGGGATTATTTGCGCCAGTGAAAGATTCAGTCAGGGAATCAGGAAGCTTGTCCAGAATTTTTTTAGGATATCCAACCTGCTGTGCAAACCATTTTCCAACAGGAAAACTGAACAATCCATATGGATCAGCAGCAACTTCATCATATTTGCGTCTGACTGCTTCAACTATCTCAACCTTGCTCATCTGGTCAACTTGCTTTGTTTTCATATTACTTCTTCTGCCAATTGTCAATGCCACCTTTGAGACTCACAGCATTGAAGCCGTTTCTTATTAGAAATGCAGCCACATTATAACTTCTGACACCGCTCCTGCAATAGATAATAATTTCCTTATTTTTAGGCAGCTCCTTAAATCTTCCACTCAGCACACTCATGGGTATGAACAAGTCATTTCCTATCCTGCTGAGTTTTCGTTCATCTTCTTCCCTGACATCGAGAAGCACAAAATCTTCCTTCTTTGCTCTCTTGTTTGAAAGTTCCTTTGATGTTATTTCAGGAACTATCTGCATGTTTTCCGGCTTTGCCATTTTAATACCCCCAAATATTTTTTCCACGCCTTTTTTTAGATAAGAATACCCTACAACTCTGATAAATTCATTGAAGTTTATATATTTTTCCCTACTATTGGATGTCGATTTGCTAAAATTGTGCGCAATCCCGAAGCTATGTTTTTTTTATAATATTTTTTTTATTAATTTGCTTCTCAAATTATTTTCAATAATCCGCAACACACTCATTTTTTCCCAAAAGAAAACTTTATATATTAGTAATATTTTATTCATCAAAAGTTTGTTTTTTTAATAAAAAGCAAAGGAGGTAGATGAAATGGCAGAAGACATACCACGAACAACAATTCTGATTCTGATAATTCTGACAGTAGTGATTTCTGTATTGGGAACATGGACAGTGATGAACAGTGCTAAGGCAGGCGGAGGGCAACAAGTGAGTATACAAGGTCCTAGCGCAGTAGGTACAGCGGAATTGACAATAGTAAAACCAAGTCCACCGCAGACCTCAACAACTGAAGGTACTGCGAGTTTGACCGTAACAAAATAGTTTGAAAAATAAAAACATAAAAATATGAAAAAAATTTAAAGGAGGAAAATAAAAAATGGCAGAAGTTTCAAACAAAACATTAGCCACCTTATTGTTCTTAGCAATATGCGTATCATTGGGTGGAACACTTTTGAGCTTAAACAAGATTGGACAAGGCGTTGGAGGACAAGTAGCGGTTTCTTTAACAGGTGCTGCTGTCACTGCAACAGGTACGGGAGCGGTTACAATTTCAGAGTTAGTAACATTAGATGCTCCTGGAAGCATAAATTTCGGATCTGGGGTTTCAGTACCTGAAGGATCAGTAAATTGCCTGCTTCAGTCTGATGGTGTTGGTCAAACATGCACAGGCGCATCACCAACTCCCGGCAGATTTGTTATAAGGAACCATGGAAATGTTGATATAGATGTCAAGGCCAATTCTGATAAAGGTGCGGCAACATTACTTGGTGGAACAGGTCCATCATTACAATGGAAAGCATCAGTAAAGGATACAGGCGCTGGATCAGCAGAAGTTAGTGCATTTACTGAAGTAGTAGCATTAACTGATACGTATATTGTTGGTAACTTGAAGTCCGGCGATACTGAGGATGAAATGTGGTTTGACTTGAGCCTTACCGTACCGGATAACGCGTTGCCTGGTGCAAAAAGTTTGACAATAACCTTTACAGCTTGTAAGGATGTTACCCCAAATACGCCAAGTTTCGTAGCTTGTTAAACTATAAAACTTTATTTTTTTTATTTTAATTTATTTTTATGAAAATGATTAAGCCACTAAATATTCTAAGAACAATTCCTAACATCTTTTTCCTTTTACTGTTTCTACTAATTTTAATTTCTCCTGAAATTTTTGCAGTTGGAATTTCTGCAAGGCCGCTTTCTCCAACTGTTTTTTACGAACCTGGGAAAGAATATGTATTTGATTATGAGGTCATAATAAACTCACCGCAAACAATGGATTACCTGATGATTACTAAAGATTTTCCTGGAAGCAAATCAGATTTAACTCCTTATATCATATTTGATCCGGCAAAACTTGAAAAAATAGCTCCAGGAGCCAAGCAGCCATTTAAGGTAAAATTATCACTTCCAACAACCCCGCTAGTTCCAGGCAAACACCGTGTAGAAATTGGAGTGGAAGACTCATTATCAACAGGTGGGGAAGTGGGTGCAAAAACAAGAGCGAGTGATGTAATTACTGTAGTTTCTCTTTTCTCTGGAAAATATTTAATCACTCAAATCATTGCAAAAGACATCAGCGAAGGCCAGACAGAAGAATTCAGTGTAGCAATAAGCAACTACGGCACAGAAGACATTACATCAGCAGGAGGAATTATTGACATATACGATCAATCCGGAGTCAAGATAGGAACAGTGCAGACAGATTCAAAGTCATTGAAATCAAAGGAATCTGACCAACTGACAGCAACATTCGACACAACAGGATTTAAAGCAGGCAACTACAAGGCAGCTGCAAAAATAAATTATGACGGGAAAGAAGCAGAGCAGTCAAATGCAACATTCAAGATAGGAACATTGAATGTTGACATACTCAGCTTCACGCAGTCAGTAAAGCCAGGAACAATCAACAAGTTTGATGTCAAAATAAAAAGTGGATGGAGCGAGAAGATAGGCAATGTTTATGCAAAGGTAAAAATCGGAAAAAATGAATTCAATACACTTCCAATAACTCTTCCTCCATTTGCGGAAGCAACACTCAGCGGATTCTTCGACACAACAAGCGTTTCAGCAGGAGAATACGATGCAACTGTAACTTTATTTTATGGTGACAAAACAGCAGTAAAAACAGGAAAAGTCAGTGTGGCAGAAAAAACAACAGCAGTTCTGCAGACTGAAATACCTAAAGCAGAAATAAAAGCTGGTGAAAAGAAAACAAACTGGACATTAATAATAATTATAATTCTTGTTGTTGCAGTGGGAGGATATCTTGGCTACGGCTACTGGCAGAAAAAACAGGAAGAGGAACAGCCAGCAGTTCAAGTACCTGTCCAGCCAACACAGCCTCAATCAGTACAGCCGGCGCAACCGCAAGCACCGCAACAAATAGTGCAACCAGATCAGGCAATGCAGCCACAAGCTCAAGTTGCACAACCAACAGCAAAGCCAAAAAGAAAAGCAGCGAAGAAAAGAAAGAAATGATTTCTTGCATTTCAAACCCTTGAAAATAGGTTAATATGAAACCCTCTCGCTTCGCTCGCCAGCATCGTCCTCGCTGTTCGGCGTTTTATTTTCAGGCTCTGCGTTCCCGTAGGGAGCAACCCCTCGCGACGAGCCAGATTGTTTTATCTACGAGCTGCGGAATTGATGCTGGGCAGGGTTTCATATTAGCCTTGAAAATAAGAAAATTTATATAATTTAATAATAAAAATCACAATATGGCAACAGAAATAGAACATATGCATAAGGATATTGAAGAACTGAAAAGAGACATCTCTATCATTAAACATATTCTTACTGAAGAAGGAGAGTTAACAGAATATGCTAAAAATGAATTAGCTGAAGCAAGAAGTACCCCTGAATCTGAGTATATCAGTCATGAAAAACTGAAAAAGAAGATTCTTAAATGAATTACGAAATTATATGGCATCCAAAAGCTGCAAAATATTTGGAAAGTCTGCAACCAAAATTAGCAAAGAGAATTCTTGATAAATTCGACGCTTTAGCAGAGGAACCATTCAGATATCTCGACGCATAACGTTATCACTATTAACTAAGAATCTTTATTTAAACTTATCAGTTAACAGTATTAACCACACTTTCAACTATACTTTTCATCATAATTGATTTATATCCATAAATTATTTATATTATTGCAACTAAAGCCGATTGATGAAACAGAAGAAAAAACACAATGCAACAAAAACAGCATTAATCATTCTGATAATAGCAGTTTTGATAACAGGAGCATATTTCATCATTAACGCGTTTTACATAACAGAGCAAATTATCAGGATACCTGTTGACATACGAGTCTCTGACGCAGTAGGATTCAATCTTGACACCGATGCTTTGCATTTCGGCGCAATGCCTGAAGGAAGCTGCGCAACCAGATTTTTTAATGTCAGCAACAACAGGGATTATCAGATAAGAATCCTTCTGAAGAAGCAGGGCAACACTTCTGCCTATGTATCTCTTGACAGGTATGATTTCAAAATTCCACCAAAGAGTGCAACATCTGTAAAAGCAAAAGCATGCATCCCAATAGGAGCAACAAAAGGAAATTACACCGGAAGTATTGCAGTGCATTTCAGGAAATTCTGATTATACCCCTACAAAATAAGAAGTTTTATATATTTGTAGGGGTAAATGTTTTGCATGTTTATCCGAAAAAAGAAAATCGTGGGACGGACCCAATTTTATCTTGAACATTCTTTTAGACTTCCAGATGGAAGAATAAAAAAAATATCAAAGTACATCCCGACAATTGAAAAGGGAATAATCAAAAAGCACGAGCTTTTCTTTCAAAAAGCAGAAGAAGATGTTTTGATAAACTTTGCAAGAAAATACTATACAAAGGATAACATCTTCAATGAAAATTCAATAGAAAAACTGGAAAGAATAAGATTGGATTATAAAAAACTCATAAAAAAATTAACTAAAACGCAATTTCAAGACATTCTCGACAGATTTACAGTAAATTTTACCTATGAATCAAATGCGATAGAAGGAAACTCTTTGACATTAAAGGATGTAGCGATTATAATTCATGAGAATGTCAGCATAAAAGGAAAAAATCTAAGAGAAATTTATGAAACAATAAATGCCCGAAAAGCTGTTGATTTAATTTTTAAAAAAAAATTCAGGATAACAGAAAAAAGCATAATTGAACTCCACTCAATTCTTGTCAAAAACACAGGAGTCAAAACCGGCTATAAAACGCTTCCGAATTTTTTGCTCACGAGAAAAACCAGGACAACCCCCCCTGAAAAAGTTGCAGAAGAAATGGGAAAATTAATAGACTGGTACAACTCTGAAAAGAATATCCATCCTCTTAAGAAAGCGGCAATTTTTCATGGAAGATTTGAGAAAATACACCCTTTTGAAGACGGCAATGGCAGAGTCGGGCGGATGCTGATAAACATAATGCTAATAAATAGCGGATATCCCCAGTTAATAATCAGAAAAACCCAGAGAATCGCTTATTTTAGCGCCTTAGAAGCATCAGATTCAGGGCACTTTGAAAAATTAGAGTGGTTTTTAGTTGAAAAATTTAAGGATACATACAGGAACTTTTTTGAAGTTTATATCAAATACTTGAAATAACCAAATGACAAAACAAAAAAGAGATGAAAAAAAGTGGAAAAATATAATCATAATCCTGTTTATTTTGCTGCTGATTATTTTTGTATTCAACATAATAACCATTCTAGTTCCACCAAAGGAAATTTCCGTGAGATTCACAGGCGCTGCAGTTTCTGGCTCAGCTTTTCTCTGCATAGAAAAAAAACCTTACATCGAGCTGATTCCACAATTAGACATTATCATAAATCAAATAACAGCAAACACCAATTTTTATTATAGAATAAATGCTACATCAAGAAGCTGTACAGCCTATCCGCTGTTATACATAATCAACAATTCAAAGATTGCAGTAAACAAAGATACAGGAGAAATAAATTTCACCCTAACAAAATCAACATACTCAGGATTTCACAACATAACATTGACTGTTATAGAGAACTGCAATATTTTCCCCGCGTGCAAGTTCAACACAGCAACCTTTTTGATAAACATAACAATTGACTGTCCTGGTGAAGAATGCGAAGCAGAACCGCCTCAGCCACCGCACCCCCCATCACAACCTGGTGGAGGAGCGCCTGGTGGAGGGAGCGCACCAGGTGGAGGGGAAGTGATTATTCCACCAAAGCCAAAGCCAAAAGAACCGTGCAAGCCGCAAGTTATTTGTTCAGCATGGCAGTCGTGCATAGACGGCAAAAAGGAAAGGGTATGCGAAGACAAGAATATGTGCGGTGAATTCCCGTTCTACCTGGAAAGACAGCAGTGCATTCCATCAACATGCTTTGATGGTCAGCAAAACGGAAATGAGGAAGAAATTGACTGCGGTGGAGACTGCAAAAAATGCGAGGAGAAAAAGCCTGAAATACAGAAGCCAGAGATTATCAAAGAATTAAAGCCAACAACATTTGAAAAGGCAGAATCAGGCATTTCAAAAGCATTGGCTTTCATAATTTCAAGGATAAATATTTATTTCATTATTGTTATGCTTGTGTTTGCTGCAGCAGTTTATGCCTTCGACAAATATTTCATCAGGAAATACAAAGTAAATAATAAATAACAATCAAATCAAAATGCAAAAATCATTCAACACAATAATTGGAGCAATTGTCTTTGGCGAGAAAAACATTGAATTAGTCCAGCAGTCAGACGCTCCTCCGGCAAAGACAACTGAAGAGAAGAAAAATGCATTAAGGTTTCTGAAAAACAAGGAGTTCTTTCCAAAATTCAGGGAAGCAAATATCAGGCTGACAAAAAAGAAAATAAGGGAATCAACAAAAAAAGACCTCCTAATCATTCAGACAATAAACTGCATTGATGAAATGACAAAAGCAATCAACACTCTCACAAAAAGACTCAGGGAATGGTACGAGTACTACAACCCTGAATTTTCGAGAGCAGTTTATGACAATGAAAAATTTGTTGAAGAAATCACAACAAAAACAAGAGAAGAGCTTCTTGCAGAAATTAAATTGGAAGAAAAAGAAACTATGGGCGCGGACATTGAAAAAATTGACATAAGCCAGATTTTGCAGTTGGCAAAGCAAGTCCAGTATCTGCAGGCATCAAAAAAAGACCACGAGCTTTACCTTAATTTACTGATGAAGGAAGTCTGCCCGAATGTAAGGGAAATTGCAGGAATCTCAATCGGAGCAAAACTAATGGCTATTGCAGGAAGCCTTGAGAGGCTTGCTGTTCTGCCTGCTTCAACAATCCAGCTTTTGGGTGCAGAAAAAGCGCTTTTCAGGCACCTGAAAACAAAAAGTCTTCCTCCAAAATACGGCGTAATCCACGAACATCCATTGATAGCAAGGGCAAAGCTGAAGGAGCACGGAAAAATTGCAAGAACACTGGCAGACAAAATAAGCATAGGAGCAAAAATAGATTATTTCAAAGGAGAATTTATTGGAGACAAGCTAAAGCAGGGCATTGAGTCAAAATTTGGAAAATACTGAAAATGAAACAAACAAGATTCTACAGCATATACGAGCAGATGATTGGAAAGAAAAGAATCCTATACACAAAAAGTTTGGCAAGGGGAATTTCTGTTTACGGAGAAAATCTCGTCAAGGAATCAGGCGATGAATATCGCGAATGGGATGCAACAAGATCAAAGCTCGCTTCTTTCATATTCAAGGGAGCTGACCAGATATCTGTCAAGCCAGGCGATGTTGTTCTCTACCTTGGAGCAAGCACCGGCACAACTGTAAGCCACGTTTCAGACATTGTTGGCAGTGACGGCTTTATCTTTGCAGTTGATTCTGCTCCCAGAGTTATGCGCAACCTAATCTTTCTTGCAGAACAGAGAACAAACATCGCACCGATAATTGCTGATGCCAACAAGCCAGAAGAATACATTGACAAGATGTGCGAAGCTGATTTTCTATACCAGGATGTTGCCCAGAAAAACCAGGTTGAAATTTTCCTGAAAAATTCGGACATATTCCTCAAGCAGTCAGGATTTGCAATGCTGGCAGTCAAGGCAAGGTCAGTCGACGTCACAAAGCAGCCAAAAGAAATCTTCCAGAATGTCAAAAATGAACTTGAAAAAAGAATGAAGATTATTGACTTCAGGCTCCTCGAGCCATTCCAGAAGGATCACTGCATGTTTTTGTGCAAGAAGTAA
>DATDSP010000072.1:0-6403 GCA_035291205.1 Candidatus Nanoarchaeia archaeon
AAAGCCGCCGTGAGGAGGAGCACCGTATTTGAATGCTTCCAGAAGGAATCCGAATTTTTTTTCAGCTTCTTCTTTTTTTATTCCTATGACCTTCATCACTTTTTCCTGAATTTCAGAATTGTGAATTCTTATGCTTCCCGAAGCAAGCTCAACTCCGTTCAATGTGAGATCATAAAGTTGGCCAATGACTTTTTCAGGGTTTGACTCGAGGAATTGCATGTGCTCTTCTTTCGGCATTGTGAATATGTGATGGGCAGCATCCCATTTTTCATCTTCTTCATTCCACTCAAATAGTGGAAAGTCAATAATCCATGCGAACAAAAACTGCGATTCGCCAATAAGCTTAAGCCTTTTACCAAGTTCAGTTCTCAATCTGCTGAGAATGTCATTTGCTTTTTTTGGTTGGTCCGCCATAAAGAATATTGTGCTTCCTTCCTTTGCTCTTGTTTTTTTCAGGAGTTCTTCCTGTGCATCCTCATTGAAGAATTTTGCAGGAGTCCCTTCAAGCTTTCCATTGCTGACTTTCATCCAGGCAAGACCTTTTGCACCGAGCTGTACAACAAAATTTGCAAGGTCATCTATTTCATTCCTTGAAATGCTCTGCTCAACAATGATGCATTTCACAATGCCTTTTTCTTTTATGACTTTCTTGAAGACTTCAAATTCAGATTTTTCAACAGCACTGCTGACATCAACAAGTTCAAGTCCAAATCTCAGGTCTGGCTTGTCGCACCCATACTTATCCATTGTTTCAGCATAAGTTATTCTCCTGAAAGGAGTTTTCAGATTTGTTTTAAGCGTGCTGCTGAAAACATTTTTTATTACACCTTCTCCAACAGAATAAACATCTTCCTCATCGATGAAAGACATTTCAACATCTAACTGCGTGAATTCCGGCTGCCTGTCTGCCCTCAAATCCTCGTCTCTAAGACAGCGCGCTATTTGATAGTATTTGTCCATCCCTGAAACCATGAGAACCTGCTTGTAAAGCTGAGGGCTTTGTGGCAGTGAATAAAATCTCCCCGGATTGACTCTTGATGGGACAATATAATCGCGGGCGCCTTCTGGCGTATGGCGAACAAGAAGGGGGGTTTCTATTTCAAGGAATCCGTTTGAATTGAAATATTCCCTAATTGCCTGGACAACATTGTGGCGAAGAATAAGGCGTTTCTGCATTACAGGCCTTCTTAAGTCGAGGTATCTGTATTTCAGCCTAACCTCGTCAGAAGCCACAATCTTGTCATCAATTTCAATTGGAGGGATTTCTGCCTTGCTGAGGATTTTCAGTCTGTCAACAAAAACTTCTATCTCGCCTGTAGGCAGGTTTTCATTTATCATTCCATCCTTTCTTTTTTTCACTGCACCCAGAATCTGAATAACATCTTCTCTTCTGAGATGCTCTGCTTCAGCGTGGGCTTTTTGGCTCTCAATGCTTTTCTGAGGGTCAAAAACCACTTGAGTGAGACCATATCTGTCTCTGAGATCAATGAATATTATTCCACCGTGATCCCTTCTGGAGTGAACCCAGCCAGCCAGCTTTACTTTCTCATCGACATTCTTTGCTGTTAATTCTCCACAGGTGTGTGTTCTTTTCATTCTGCATTGTGTTTATTGAATGATATTTAAAAGTTTTGGAGAGCAGGCGGCATTGAAAAGTCCCATTGGCATAAGGTCAAAATGCAATTGAAAATATGGTTGAGTGCGTTGCGAGGGGTTGCTCCCTACGGGAACGCAGCACCATCCAATTAACTTCATCGAGCATTTTGAAGCCAATGGCCGAGCGTAAGCGAGGTTTTCAATGCCGCCGGAGAGCAGAAGAAGAATAGAGAAATGCGACAGAAAACTATAAAAAACACAGACTGCTGTAGTGTTAAAAAAGATAAAAAGGCTGAAAATGGCTCAAACCAACCAACAAAAAAATAACAAAAACTCGCTGCTCGGAGCTATCCGCAGGCTAAAGCCTGCGGTTTTACGCTCCTCGCTTAATCGCGAGTTTTTGGAATTAAAAACTGTCGGACTAAAGTCAGGGGTATTAAACCCGCCAGTTTTCAATAAAATCATTGAAAGAGAAACGCTTCTGAAGGTTGCGAAGGTTGCGCGGCTAAATCTAAGTGAAGAGGAGATTAAGGAATTTCTGCCGCAATTAAATGATGTTCTTGATGCTTTCTCCAAATTAAGGGATTTTGATGAAGAATCAGGACAAGCAACGCATGCTGAAATGAAAATCGGCATTCACCCAACAGAAATCATTGAGAATGTGAGAGAAGACAGAGTAGAAAAAAGCTTTTCTCAGGAAGAAGCGCTGTCGCTTACGAAGCACAAGAAAGATGGTTACTTCAAAGGACCGAGGGTTGTGTGAAAACAATGAAAGCACTGGAATTCATAAAACAGGTTCAGGAAGGAAAAATCGACATAATAAAACACACGGAAGAAATTCTTGATGAAGCTGAAAATCTGAACAGTGAATACAATTATTTCAACATTATTTCAAGAGAGGAAGCATTAAGGCAGGCAACTGTTGTTGAAAAACTCATTGCAGAGAACAGTTCAAAAAAGCTTCTTGGGCTTCCTGTTTCAGTAAAGGATTGCATCTGCGTCAGGGGTGTTGAAAGCAGGGCAGGAAGCAAAGTTCTTGAAGGTTATGTTCCATTATTTGATGCTGTTGTTGTGAAAAAATTGCGAGAAGAAGGAGCAATAATAATCGGCAAGACATCTCAGGACGAATTTGGCTTTGGAAGCTTCTCAACAAATGTTGGAATTGGCTTCGGAATCCCAAAAAATCCCTTTGATAAAGAAAGAAGCTGCGGGGGCTCAAGCGGCGGTTCTGCTGGATTCACAAAAATGACAAATCATGTTCATGTCGGAATTGCTGAAAGCACAGGAGGAAGCATTGTTAATCCTGCTTCATTCTGTGGAGTTATTGGAATCTGCCCAACATATGGACGGGTTTCGAGGTATGGGCTGATTGATTATGCAAATTCCCTTGACAAGATAGGAGTTATGGGCAAAAATCTTGAGGACTCTGCGTTTGTTCTTGAAAAAATTTCTGGATATGACAAGAATGATTCGACTTCTGCAAACCAGCCAGTTGTTAATTTCCACAAATTTGGGAAGAAGATTGGAAATAAAAAATTCAGGATAGGAGTTATCAAGGAATTTATGAGCAAAAGTGAAGGTGTTGACAAAGAAATCCAAGAAGCGGTTTGGAAAAAAATTAAGAAACTCGAATCTGAAGGAATGGCTTACGAAGAGGTTAGTCTGCCAATAAATTTCAAGTACGGGGTGCAGACTTATTACTTGATTGCTATGGCTGAGGCGTCAACAAATCTTGCAAAATACTGCGGAATGCGCTACGGCTATTCTGAAAAACTCGAAGGAAATTTCAATGATTTCTTCACGAAAACAAGAACAAACTCTTTTGGCAAGGAAGCGAAAAGGAGAATAATAATCGGCACTTTTGTAAGAATGGCTGGCTACAGGGACCAGTATTATGGCAGGGCGCTCAGCGTGAGGAAAAAAATAGTTCAGGAATACAAAAAGCTTTTTGGAAAATTTGACTGTCTTGTTTCGCCGACAATGCCTTTTGTTGCTCCTAAATTTGACGAGATAAAAAAACTAACCCCCTTGCAAAATTATATGGCTGACATTATGACAGTGGGCCCTAATCTGGCTGGATTGCCTCACATCAGCATAAATGCTGGTGAAAAGGAAAAAATGCCTGTTGGAATGCAGATAATTGCAGACCACTTCAAGGAAAAAGAAATATTTGATGCTGCCAGTGTATTTGAAAATGCGTAGAAAAAAAATACAATAAATAACAAAAACTCGCTGCTCGGAGCTATCCGCAGGCTAAAGCCTGCGGTTTTACGCTCCTCGCTTAATCGCGAGTTTTTGGAATTAAAAACTGTCGGACTAAAGTCAGGGGCATTAAACCCGCCAGTTTTCAATAATTATGAAATGGTTGATGAAATGAAAAAAAATGAAGCTGGAATTGGAAAAGTGAAAATAGGGCTTGAAATTCATATCCAGTTGAATACAGATTCAAAGCTGTTCTGCGGATGTCCTTCTTCGGGAAATGACGCACCAAATTCAAGAACCTGCGAGGTTTGTCTTGGAATGCCGGGAAGCAAACCTGTTCTCAACAGAAAAGCGCTTGAATATGCAGCAAAGCTATGCCTCGCGCTGAAATGCAAAATTAACCAGAAAATTTTTTTCTCCAGAAAAACATATTTTTATCCTGACATGTCAAAGAATTATCAGATAACCCAGTACGAGCTTCCCCTTGGAAATGATGGAATCATTGTAGTTGATGGAAAAAACATATCTATAACCAGAATTCACCTCGAGGAAGATCCTGCTGCACTTGTTCATCCTTCAGGAATTTCTGAATCAAGCTATGTGCTGGTTGATTACAACAGGTCAGGGATTCCTCTTGTGGAGATTGTGACTGCTCCTGAAATTGAAGGCCCTGAGGAAGCAAGAAATTTTATGAAAAAGATTCTTAGCATACTTCATTACCTGAATGTTTATGACGACAAGAAATGCGTGATTAAGGCTGACGTGAATGTTTCTGTTGAGGAGTCTGGCTTCGCGCGAGTCGAGATTAAGAACATAAGTGGTTTTAAGGATATTGAGCTGGCTCTTCGTGCAGAAATAAGAAGACAGCGTGATGTTTTAAATGAAGGGAAAAAAATTCATCAGGAAACCCGGGGATGGGACTCTGAGCACGGCCAGACAATCCTGCTTCGAACAAAGGAAACCGAAGAAGATTACGGATACATCGCTGATCCTGACCTGAACATTATTGACACTACGCCAATAATGCTGTACATCAGCAGGCAGATTCCTGAGCTGCCGGATGAAAAACAGAAGCGTTTTGGCAGGCAGTACGGAATAAGGGAGGAGGATGCTTATGTCTTGTGTTCAGAAAAAAAGCTTGCTGATATGTTCGAGAACATTGCGAAAGAAGTTGATGCCAAACTTGCTGCAAAATGGCTAAGAAGAGAGCTAATTAGGGTTTTGAATCTTTACAAAAAAGAAATCCGCGAAATAAGTTTTGACGAGACTCATTTGATTGACTTGTTCAGGCTTCTGCAGGAGAAAAAAATAACAGACGCGACAGGACAGAAAATTATGGACATGCTGATGGAAAAGTTGTTTGATGTCAAAAAGTATGTTGAGGAGCAGAATCTTTATGCTGTTTCGAACATCAACGAGCTTGAGAAGTTCTGCAAGGAAGCAATTGCTGAAAATCCTCAAGCAGTTGCTGACTACAAGTCAGGAAAAGAAGAATCGCTGAATTTCATAGTTGGAAGTGTGATGAAAAAAACCCACGGAAAGGCATACCCTGTTGAAGTAAAAAAAATTTTGATGCTGGAGATAACAAAAACTCGCTGCTCGAAGCTATCCGCAGGCTAAAGCCTGCGGTTTTACGCTCCTCGCTTAATCGCGAGTTTTTGGAATTAAAAACTGTCGGACTAAAGTCAGGGGCATTAAACCCGCCAGTTTTCAATAAAGTAAATTCTTTTAACATTTTGGACATTCAATTTTAAAACAACAAAAAATGGGGAGGGAGGGATTTGAACCCTCGACACCACGGTTTCTGCATCTCATTCAGTATCTTATTCTTCAGCCGTGTGCTCTCCCAGGCTGTAGCTACCTCCCCGACAAGCAAAAAAAGAGATGTTAATTGCAAATATCCAATTGCAAATATCCTACGCACACTATGCTCTAAAAGTAAGGATTGCCTTTGATTTTCTTGTTTTTTTTCAGCGTTTCGTCATATTCCTCGTAATCAGAATCCTCAATGTCTTCAGGGTTTTCTTTATCGCCGTCGTCATCCCCAAAATCTTCATCGTCGTACACTTTTTTTTCTGCCATTTTCCCACCTCGGTTTTACACAGAGTTATGTTTAATTTACAACTTCCAGCTTTCCAAATTTTCCAGTTGAAATCTGAATTTCTTCCTTGAATTCAGAAGCCCAGCCATTGATCAGATGAACCTTGTCTCCAACTTTGACCTGATCAACCTGATCGTTCCAAAGAGTGAGGGTAATCTCTCCTGAAGAGGTCTTGAGTTTTGCATTCGCCACTTTTCCAGATCTTCCGAATTTGTTAAATTCTCTTATTTCGCCAATCTCAACTATTTCACCTTGAACATCTATGTTGCCGGTGTTTGATTTTATGTCAGTGATTTCCATTTCGTGAGTGAATTGTTATTATTTTAAAAATATTTGTATAATTTTGGCTAATATGAAACCCTACCCAGCATCAATTCCGCAGCTCGTAGATAAAACAATCTGGCTCGTCGCGAGGGGTTGCTCCCCAACCGTTTCGTCAGTTGACGCCGATGTGCAGGACAAGCCTGCACGGTTCGTGGCCTGCACAAAAATCAGCCAGCCACG
>DATDSP010000073.1:0-14315 GCA_035291205.1 Candidatus Nanoarchaeia archaeon
ATGTGCATCTTTTTTTTTGCACGCGTACCTCAGCGCATTAAGGCCTATTACTTCACCCTCAACATCATAATCGCAGGCAATTGTAAATTCATCCGCATCCTTGCAGAGTTTTTTTAGCGTGGAAATGTATTTTTTCACAAAATCGCTTTTCTTGTCAATTTCATACAACGGCTTCCATTCAACATCAAAAACAGGATAAGTCCATTTTCCCTTTTTTTTCTCTCCAAGCCCGAATATATGGCCGACAGTTGAAGCAACTATTATTTTCTTTTTGCCATGACGAATTTCATAATACGGAATTCCCTTGTCAGATTTCTTTGACGGCTTTCCGTCGGCAAGCGCCTCCGCAATTTTTTGAGCGGATTTCGGTTTTTCTGATATTATAAGTTCAGTCATTTTTTTATTTTTTTTAACTTATTTTG
Organism: Candidatus Nanoarchaeia archaeon; assembly: GCA_035291205.1. GTDB lineage: Archaea > Nanobdellota > Nanobdellia > Woesearchaeales > DATDSP01 > DATDSP01. Next base: position 423 of record DATDSP010000073.1, read on the forward strand.
ATTCTTGCTTTTTTTGTTTTGTTTTATTGCTTATATTTACTTGTATTTTTTCAAAAAGCAGAGGGTGGTTTAAAAATGTTTGGAAACCCAACTGGAAAATATGATATTCCATAACAAGAATTTTATTAAAATCAATTGATTTTCCTGGTTGAATGGCAAGAACAGCAACAGAAACAGCAACATTAAGGAACGAAATTTTTGATATTTTTGATAAAGTAAGAACAGCGATCCAAAAACAACAGAATTTTGGAAATTATCCTGTTTTTCAAGGCAGGAATTATGCGCCGCATAAACTTTTGCCATCAAATTTTCATACGATAAGAGAAATCGATGAGTTTGATGAAGGTGAAAAGAGAAAAAAAATAATTTTTGTTGATGGCGGCAATTCCGAGATTATCAAATCATCAAACTTCTCACTTCAGCTTGTGAGGATTTTTTACTGCATTTACAAAAACAACAAAAATGTCGAGTCAAAAAGATTCGAATTCTACACTTACGCTTATGTTTCATCAAATGAAAAAGGCAGGCAAGATGGTGCTAAAGACAGCATCAATTACATGGTTGAGCTGATTCCTGTAAATTCAGAAAGCCAAAAAATTCTTCCAGGAACAGACGATCTTGTCATAAACTCCATGAACCCAACTATTAAGGAGGGGATTTTCAGGGCGGACATTTCAAAAGTCGGAGAAATAATGAGGAAAATCGCTGAAATAAATACAATGAATTTTGCAGTTCAACATACAGAAAGAGGGATCGCAGTGAGGGATGGTACTCTTCAATGTTCTTACAGTGGTGAAAAGCATTATTTTGATGAGCTTTACAAATCCGCAATCAGGAGCAATACGATTGTCTGCGCTCTTGCGAAAACGAATTCCATTGTAACAGATTCAGGAAATTCGATGTCAGGCGCGCTCAACAAGCTTGCAAGGGAGGTATCTTTCAAAAAATGGAGGTATTATCCTGTTGCTGAATCAAGAAATGAAGAGCATCAGGCGAATATTTACTTTGTCAGGCTTAATGAATCTTCGAGATATTCTTTCAGGTTTGAAACATACAAAAATCAAAATGCACCCGAATCCTTGTTTTCATTGATTGCGGGGAATTCTTCAGACCCCACTTTTCTAGGATATCCGCAAGGTCTTATTACAGCAGACAGGTTTGCAAAAATAAGCTTGAAAGAAAGCTTTTATCTGAAAACATTGTTTCAGCATAAGCTTGGAAGAAACTTTGTGGGCGAAGACGTCCACAGCATTCTTAACGCGCTGAATTATTGAACTATTTTATTGAACTATTTTATTGAATTGACATCATTAAATTATGATTTTAATGTTTCTGCTTTATTTTTTCGCAGATAACAACAGCATCGCCAATAAAAAACAAGTGTGCAGTCCTGCTTCCTGAAATCTGTTCTTCGATTTTCTTCTTTTCACTCCAGTATTCATTTGGCGGAATGTTTTTTCTAAGCACGATTTTTCCAATATCAGATTTTTTCAGGGCATTAATCAATTCTTTCACATCTTTTTGATACGTCTTCACAATAAACCTGAATTTGTTCTTGAAGAAAGGGCTCGCAACAGGTTTATCGGATGTTGCAAGAGAAATTCTTTCATCAGAATAGTGAAGTTTTGTTTTTGTTTCCCGAATGAGTTCCTGAAGCAATCCTGATTTTGTAACTGCCTCGCTTGCTTCATAGATGTATTCGCAAGGCGATTTTGCAGCCGCATTTTCTTTTTCCTCTTTTTCTTTCTGTTTTTCCTTATTTTTTCTTCCAAGCACTTTTTCTTCAGGAAGCGCAACAACAGAAATGTCATATTTTTTCAATTTTCCAAAGTAAAGATTAAGCCTGTTCAGCTCACCCTGCAATGAAATATATTCTTTTTCAAATACTTCTTCGAAGTTCAGTTCTTTTATCTGCGGGGGCATCTCGATTGATATGTTACAGGTTATTTCAGAATAATTGCTTAATAGAGGATTTATTGACGGCTTTATTCTTTCAAGAGCCCTTTTTTCTTCTGAAGCTAGTCTTTCAGGATCGCAGAAAATTATGTCTGGCATGAATTTCTTTACAACTTCAACAACTGACAAGGCATCACCTTTCACAAATCTTATGTTTTTCAGCCCAAGAATTTCTGCGTTCTTCATTGCATAAGTTATTTTTCTTTCATCAATGTCAATTGCAAGCACTTTTTTGGACTTTTTTGCAAATGAGAATGTCTGAAATCCAATTCCACAGCACAAGTCAACTATTTTTTCACACTTTAATCTTTTTGCCCTGTAATCAGCAACAATTTTTGGAGTAGCAAACCGCAAATCCTCAAGATTAAAATAAAGTTTTCCAGATTCAGGATTTTTTTCAACACCTTTTATTCTTGCTTTTGCAATTGAATAGAACTCATCAAACCAGGCGTCTAAGTCAACTGCAAGTTTTCTGATGTCTTTTGGGTGCCTGCCTTCTTTTATCAGTTTTGCAATAAGTTTAAGTTTCCTTTCTATATGCTCATCGTTGTAGTAGTCGAAGATTGTCGCCATAACGAGAACTTAATTAGTGGCGCTTTTATTGTTTTTGGTTGGGTGGGAATGGGGATATTGATTATTCAGTTTTTTTTTACACACTCCTTTACACAATCCTTTAATTGTTTTCTTTTCTGCACTCCGGGCACGTCCAGATACTTTTCAGAAACAACTACTTTATCGCCGGATTTGATTTCAAGCTGTTTTCTTGCAGTTCCAGATTTTAAGTTTATTATTCCGAAAGGTATGCGCATAGCATCTTCAAAATTCTCGACGTGAATGATGATAGAGCTGCGTTCCCGCAACGTCTTTCGCCCCGTTGACAAGCGATGTGCAGCGTTCACTTCGTTCAACTGCACGCGCTCGCCCTACGAACATTAATCAAGGCGAGCGCGTTAAGAGGGATTGCGAAGCACATCCCTCCTCACATCGGCGTCAACTGACGAAACGGTTGGGAGCCACCCCTCGCAACGCTCGTCGCTGATACTTACAGATTGAATTTTGACCTTAGGATGCTATGCACATACTAATATACCAAATCTTTTTATATTTGCTATTCTTAAGCATCTCATAAAAAAAGAGGGTGAATAATGCCTGAACAAAAAACTGAAAAAAACATAGTCTGGTTCAAAGAAGTCAGAAAAGAGGACATTCCTGTTGTCGGAGGGAAAGGAGCTAATCTTGGAGAAATGTATTCGCTGAATCTCTCTGTTCCAGGAGGATTTATTGTAACAGCTTATGCTTACAGGGATTTTATTGAAAGAGCAGCAATAAAAAGTGAAATTATGAAGCTTCTGTCAGGGCTTGATGTCGAGAACAATGACGCCCTGCAGAAAACAGCAGAAGACATTCAGAAGCTGATAATTTCCACGCCAGTTCCAAATGATTTGAAGAATGAAATAATAGAATATTACTCCAGCATGATTTCTGAGAAAAAAAGTGCAGAAGAAATTCTTAAGTCAGAGGAGCTTCCTTTTGTTGCAGTCAGGAGCTCAGCAACAGCAGAGGACCTGCCTGAGGCAAGCTTTGCAGGACAGCAGGCAACATTCCTGAATGTAAGGGGAGCAGATACTGTTGTAAAAGCTGTAAGGGCTTGCTGGGCTTCGCTGTTCACTGCAAGAGCTATTTACTATAGGCAAAAAAACAATTTTGACCACACAAAAGTCTACATTGCTGTTGTTGTGCAAAAAATGGTGAATTCAACAACTTCTGGAATAATGTTTACTGTAAATCCCGTTACCAACAATACTGACGAGATTGTTGTCGAGGTAATTTATGGGTTGGGAGAAGCAATTGTTTCTGGCGCTGTCAATCCAAATTCATTTATAATTGACAAGGCAACGATGCAGATAAAGTCAAAGGAAATTCGCGAGCAGGATTTTCAGCTTATTCGCGACATGAAAACAGGCGAAACAATAAAAGTGGATGTGTCTGCCGAGCTGAAAAATAAGCAATGCATTTCTGATGCAAAGGTTGTTGAACTCGCAAAATTAGGAAGAATAATTGAAGAGCATTACGGAAAGCCTCAGGATATTGAGTGGGCTGCAGAAGGCGACAATTTATTTATTGTCCAGTCAAGAGCAGTAACAACACTGAGAAGAAAGGCAAGGCCAACTGAACAATACAAGGGAAAACAAGTTGATCTATCAAAGGTAAAGGCAATTCTTTCGGGCACGCCTGCAAGCCCTGGAGTAGCATCAGGCACAGTAAAAATCATCCATGATCCAAAAGAACTTGACAAAGTCAAAAAAGGAGATGTTCTTGTGACTGAAATGACTAATCCGGATATGGTTCCGGCAATGCAGAGGGCAACAGCAATAGTAACAAACGAAGGAGGTGCAACCTGCCATGCTGCCATTGTTTCGAGAGAGATGGGAATTCCCTGCATTGTTGGCACAGGTGTTGCAACAAAACTGCTTAAAGATGATGAGATTGTAACTGTAGATGCAACCCACGGCCATGTTTACGAGGGGGTCATTGAAATAGAGGAGCACAAGACGAAGAAAAGAATAAGTCCAGCAGCTCCGGTTGAAACAGCTACAAAGGTAAAGGTGATATGTGATTTGCCTGCTTATGCTGACAGGGCAGCATCAACAGGAGCAGACGGTGTTGGTCTTGTAAGAGTAGAATTCATGATTGTAAATGCTGGAACACACCCATCGAAATATATAAGGGAGGGAAAGGAGGAAGATTACATCAAAGTTCTTGTTGAAGGAATAGGGGGAATAGCAAAAGCATTCAAGGACAAGCCAGTTTGGATGAGAACTTCCGACATAAGAACCGACGAGTACAGGACTCTTAGAGGAGGGAATGAGGAACCAACAGAAATAAATCCAATGATAGGATGGCACGGCATAAGAAGGGCTCTTGATGAGCCTGGAATAATCAAAGCTGAATTTAATGCAATAAAAAAATTAAAAGAACAGGGAGTGAATAATGTTGGAGTGATGATTCCGTTTGTGATAAGAACTGAAGAACTGATAAAGGCAAAACAGCTTATGCGGGAAGTAGGGCTTGAACCAAGAAAAGATGTTGAATTTGGAGTTATGATTGAGACGCCTGCATCCTGCTGGATAATCGAAGAGATATGCAAAGAAGGAATTGATTTTATTTCCTTCGGCACAAACGACTTGACGCAGTGCACGCTTGGAATTGACAGGGACAACGGCAGAATTGCAAAACTCTACGATGAGATGCATCCTGCTGTTCTGGGCGAAATAGCCCATGTCATAAGAACCTGCAGAAAATATGGTGTAAAAACATCGATATGCGGGCAGGCAGCTTCACGTCCAGAAATGGTGAAAGTTCTTGTGATGCTCGGCATTGACAGCGTAAGCCCAAATCCTGATGCAGTTGAAGCAATAAGGGAGATTGTTGCAAAAACAGAGCGCGAGCTTATGATGGAGATTGTGCACGAGAAATATGCAAGGCAGTACGGGCCTTATGGATATTAAGCGAAGAGCAGGCAGGGCTGAAGTAAGAATGAAGTAAGTTAAAGTGGAGAGAAATGAAGTGAAATTATGAACTTGAATTTTTTGCAGAAGCTTTTTGTAACATTTACAAATCCGGTCAAGATAATCAGCCACGTAATTTTTCTTGCAGTTCTTTTTTATTCATTGTGGGTGCACTGGGTTCCAGGCATATTTATTGCGATTGCAGTTATGATTCTTGGAGATATTTATTCAATCCTTGCTTTCAGGAGCAAGGCGCATTACAATCGGACAGAAAGGACGTTTATTCATCTTGCTAAAGTGCATAGATTTGCTTGGATTGTCATAAGCTTTCTCGCATTGTGCTACGGGATATGGATTAAAAACCTTCCATTGATGATAGTAAGCATTATCACTACATTCACAATAGTAATTTATACGCGGGTTGTTTATGTACTATAGTTCAGACCTTAACTGCTGTTCAGGCCTTAACTGCTCTGTCCTAAATCTCGCATTCGCTCGGGTTGCCATCGGCTCGCTCTTTTGATTTAGTATTTGTTAAGCTGACATTCCCGCAGGGAGCGTCCCCTTGTCAGCTTCGCTTCTAAAATCGTACAATCGCTCACGAAACTGATGGCAACCTGCATTTAGGACAGAGCAGGTCTTAACACAACAATTTTTTTTGTAAGTGATTTGTGGATATAAAAGGAATATTCTTTTTCAATCCTCAGCCTTGTTTTTTTTATCAAACCATTATATTCAACAGTGTTTGGAAATCCAACAACTGCTTTTTTTACAAGGTTTTTTTCAAGATTCTTCAGGAAAGCCAAATAAAGATTTGAAGGGTTTAATGTTATCCTCGAGCTTTTTCCGTATGGCAGATCTGTCACAAGATATTTTATTTTTTTATTTATCCCAATAGCATCATCTTGCTTGAGCGAGTAATTATCAATTTTAAAAAATTCAAGATTCTTTCTGCATTTATTAAGCATTGTTTCGTCTATGTCATATCCTTCAACTGCAAGATTCATTAATCCTGCCTCAATCAAGATTCCTCCTGTTCCGCAGAAAGGGTCAACAATTTTTTCTCCTGGCTCTGCTCCGGAGAGATTAACCATCCCTCTTGCAATTTTTGGACTTAATGAAACCGGAGAGACTTCTGGTCTTCTCGCCGGACCACGTTCTCCAAATTTCTGCATAATTTTTTTTTCAAGAACAGAAACAAATACATACCCACCATAAATGAAAACAGCGATGAATGTTTTTGGATTGTTGAGATTTACGACGGGCTCGATTTTTTTATTTTTTAATCTGTTCCATATTATCGCGCCGATTTCTTTTTCTGAAAGATAACGAAATTCCCTATCCACATTTCCCTTTCCAGCCTTTATGTTTTTTTCCTCATTTCTTGCTTTGTTTTTCTGCATTCTTGCTTTGTTTTTCTGCATATGACTAATGCGCACACAGAAATTTTTTTTATAGATTTTATCCCAATCGTATCCTGAGAGCATTTCTTTCAGATGCTCAATTTTTGCCTCGAATAATATTTTGAAAACACTTCTCGTAAAGGCAAGTCTTGAACAGAGTTCATCAAGCTTCTTTTTATTTATCTCATTTTTTCCATAATCGACAATCAGCAATCCATCAAATGATTTTATCTCTGCTGATTTCGCATTCAACAAGACATTCACTTCATCTTTTGCAAAGTCTATGTTCTCTCCTGACAATAAAAAAATGTATTTCATACCTGTCGTAATATTGGAAAACTATATAAACAATCAGTTCTTATGAATTTATGAATTCATATGGACGCGCAAATTTCAGAATACTCTGAATGCCTGCCAAAAAAGAGTTTGAGGGGAAGGCCGACAAAATCCGAAATAAGGCAGAACATAATTGAGCTTCTTTTTGTCATGAAAAGAGGATACGGCTATGATATCTATCGTGCATACAAGGAAATCTTCCCTATTGTGACAATGCGCTCAATATACTACCATCTTAAGAAAGGAACAGACCTGAGAGAATTCAAGGTGCAGGAGATACAGCTGGAAAAGGGAGATTATTCCTGGGGCACTGAAGCTGAAAAAACATACTACACTTTAGGAGAGCAGGCATCTCCAATCGGCGACAAGAGAGTTGAAGAATTTTTCAGCAGGAAGAATTCAGTATCTGCAAATTCATCTTATTTTTCTGAAGAATCCGCATAATGCAAATGCCTCTTTTCTTGTGAGCATTGATTTTCCAATTATTCTTCTCCACAGATTTTTCTGCGTTTCTTTTTTTTCAGGCGTTTCGAATTCTAATTTATTGATAGCTTCAGTAATGTAACCAATAAGAGCATCTTTTTCCCTGCTGTTCATAATCTTAATGTGGCTGGTGATTTTTTCCTTTCCTGATTTTTTGAAAAGCTCATAAAGAATTATTGCAACAGCATGGCTGATATTCATTGCAGGATATTTCCTGCTGGTTGGAATTGAAACAACAAAATCACATTTCTTCAGCTCTTCGTTTGTAAGTCCTGAGCCGTCCCTGCCGATAATCAGCGCAATTTTTCCTTTTTTTTCTTTTACAAGTTCTGCAAACTGTTCTGGTGAAAGGGGATTTCTTGGAATGTTTTGGTAAGAGCCGACTTGCGCGGTTGTACCAGCAACAATGTTGAATTTTTTGAGCACATCCCAACCACATATACTTGCTCTTGAAAGGATTTCATTTGCATGTTTTGCCCTTCTTATTGCTTCATCGTTCTGCGGGCTGACTTTCGGATTTATGAGAATTAAATTTTTGAAGCCAAAGTTTTTCATAGCCCTGCATACTGCTCCAAGATTGCCGGCATTCTCACTTTCAACGCAGATTATTGATACCATTATTGATACCGTTTTTTATACCAAAACAACTGCCAAAACAAGAGTGTATATAAATTGTTATGCTAAATTTTTTGTCACCCCCTTTCACACTCAATACCGTCCTATCAAGAAGTTTAAACTGCTCACTAACATTCTCTCAAATTTCCTGAAATGAATTAAATGGGAGATTTGGCTACCGAGATAACTCTCTCTGAACTTCTTTAACCAAACTCTGATCAATAATGCTATTAACGTCTGGAACATTCTTTAACAAACCATAACTTTTGGCAAAATTTGCTCCAATTTTAATGTCATTAATTCTACTTTGATCTAATGTTAAATCAACTTCCTTAGCACTCTTAACTTTAGTATTATTTTCAAAATTCGCTGCCGCATCTAAAAACTTAGGATTGTATTTAATTCTCACATCATCTATATACCATTGGTTGGCTCTTTCTGTATTCTTGGAATAATATTCATAACTTTCCATAACCGATTTGACAAATGCCTTTGCTTTTTTTCTTTCCAAACTTTTAGACATGACTATTAACATCATTCCCGGCCTTGTTTCAAGAACTTTTGCTTGTTTATTGGTCTCAAAAATTGAAACAAGAGGGTAAACGCTCACTAACGCATCCATTTCTCCCCAACCAGAAGAAACTAAAGCGTTCTGTTCAGCAATGTCTAAATTAATTTGTTCAACATCTTTATTCGGATCAAGTCCGCCATCTTCAATCATTTTTAATGCCACATAATGAGCAGTTGCTCCAAATGGAATGCCAATTTTTTTTCCTTTCAAATCTTTAACATCTTTAATATCGGAATCATAGGGAACGATGATTGCTATTGTAAAATCAGATAATCTTCCTGCAATGAAGTAATTATCATTTTTGGAAATAAGTGATAATGCTGGTAAATCTGCTTCAAACAAAACATCTATTCCTTCACTATTGGCAACCTCATTTAATGGCGGTGCATAACTAAATGATAGAAATTCTCCTGTTAATCCATTCTGTTCAAGAATGTCTGTATTTTTCAAGACTTCTGCAACTTGTCCTTGTGTTGAAACTGCGGTAAGCCATCCTATCTTTACAGAGTCACTTTTGTTTCGGCATCCTGCTAATAACAACAAAGAAATTGTCATAATAACTAATAAAATTTTATTTAGTTTTTTCATTTTTTAGCCTCCATCAAACTTTTCCAAACTTTTTCCCTCATTTTTTGAAACTCAAAAGAGTTTCTAAGTTCAGCTCTTCTTGGTCTTGGGAACTCCACCTCAAAAGTATCTTTTACTTTCGCTGGTTTGTCTGATAACACAATTATTCCATCAGCAAGAAAAACAGCTTCGTTTATATCATGTGTAACTAATATGATGGTTTTTTGAGTATTAAGTTTTATTTTCTCCAATTCTTGCTGAAATTGCTCTCTCGTTTGCATATCTAAAGCAGAAAATGGTTCATCCATCAAAATTATATCATGGTCTGCTGCTAAAGTTCTGGCGATTGCTAATTTTTGTTTCATCCCCCCTGAAAGAGAGTTCGGAAAATTATTGGAATAGTCTTGCAACCCAACAAGCTTAAGCAAGTTGTTAATCTTCCTTTTATCATCAGTAACGAACGAAAGATTATCTTTGATAGTCATCCATTCAAATAATGCCAATTCCTGAACAATTAAACCAGCACTTGTTAAACCTTCAATTTTGCCAGAATAATTCTCAATTCCACCAAGAATATGTAATAATGTAGTTTTACCACATCCATTTGGACCAAGAATTGCTGTAATCTTATTATGCTCAATATCTAAATTCAGATTATTCAGGACTTTTAGCCCGTTGTATGATTTATTCAAACTTCTAACTGATGGATTCATTTCTCCACCTTGTTATTTTTGCTTCATAGGTGAGCATTATTTTATTCATTATATAACCCATAATTCCAATAACAACCATTCCCAAAATTACATTTTCAGTTTGTAAGAGCATTCTATTTAACTGAATCATATAACCTAAACCAGAAGTTGCGCCCACTAGCTCTGCTGTTATTAATGCCATCCAACCAACACCAAGACCTATTCTCAATCCGGTTATTATTTGTGGCATGGCTGCTGGAACTAAAACTTTGGTTATTATCTTAAATTTTGATGCTCCAAGATTTTTAGCAACATACAAATACGATTTTTTCACTAATCTTAGAGCTTCGTAAGTATTTGTAAACACTGGAAAAAATACGCCTAAACCAACTAAAAAAAATGCTGGATTATTTCCAATTCCAAACCACATTATTGCTATAGGAACCCAAGCTACTGGAGAAATGGGTCTTAATAAATCAATTAATGGTGAAAATAAATCATTAAGCATGTTGCTTTGGTAGAGTGCTAATCCCACAAAAAAGCCTAATATCGAAGCCAAAATAAATCCAATAAACACTCGTGTTAAGCTGATGAATGTATCTGATATTAATATATCGAAAGATTGGATTCCTGCAATTACCACTTCTGTTGGCGGTGGAATAATCGAGGATGAAAATAGTTGCCAAACTAGCAAAAAGATAAGTATAACTCCTAATTTCTTCAATATTCCAGCAAATTTCATCCCACAATATAGTTTCAATTTCCAATTCTTAAAATTATGTGGGGTATCACTACACCAAAATATATAAATATAAGCGCTGATTACAATAACAAATGAAACTACCAGAACTAAAAATATTGGGGCTAACCAATGGCGAAATTAAAGTTTACTCAGCTATTCTTGATATTGGTAGTGCTACAATAAATAAGATTCATGAAAAAACAGGTTTGGAAAGGAGGGGCATTTATGATATAATCAATAAACTTGTGGAAAAATCGCTCATCACTTATATTATTGAAAGAGGTAAAAGAACTTATTGTTGTTCTCCACCAGACAGATTAAGAGAGAAAGTAAATGAAAAAAAGCGAGAAATTGAAAATCTTGAACAATCAATTCCAAAGATTGAAGATGCTTACAAAACTTCTAAACCTAAAGTTGGTTTTGAAATATTTAGAGGAAAAGAAGGCATTAAAACTGTTTTTGAAGATATGTTAAATCATAAGGATATTTATGCAATCGGCGGCGGGTTTTATATTGTTAAAGAACTGCCTTATTATTGGCCACATTATAACAAAAGACGAATTAAGAAAAAAGTAATATGGCATAATCTTGTTAGAAACGAACTACGAGGCAAGATTCCAGAGAACAAATTTATAAAAGTAAAATTTTTACCAAAAGAGTTGAGTGGAAATCCTGTTGTGATTATTATTTATGGCAACAAAGTTGCAAACTTATCGTGGGAGGATGAGGAATGGTTTGCCTTTGTAATTGAAAATAAAGAAATTGCGGAGAGTTATAAAAAATATCACCAATATTTATGGAATAAAGCAGCTAAATCCCATTAAAAAACAGTCTAATTCTCTCTAATCATATAGGCTTGTAATTATAATCAGAACAATCCAAACTTCTTTAAATAAGTTGCCACGAGTCCTATCGCGAGCAGAAGCAAGAGGAGTATGGCAACATAGCTCCATACCTTGTGGGCAATTTTCTTGTTGTTTGTTGTCTTGAGCAGTGCAATCTGAAGCATTCTTCCACCGTCAACAGGCCCTAATGGAAGAAGATTGAATACTCCAATCACGAAGCTGAGCAGGAAAAGCCACTTGAACAAATCCTTGAACCAGAAAAATATTTTTCCTGATGTTTGTTTGTCTGCTTTCAGCACTTTTTCATTTCTAACAGAAGTAATATCCAGCCCGAAATAGCCCTTGCCTTCAACCTGAGGATGCTTTGTTGCAACTACCGTGTATGTTTTTCCCTTGATGTCCTTTAGCTTCACAGTCTGGCTTGGCTGGATTCCATAAATCGTTGTCAGGAACAGCTGTGAACTATTAATCTGCTTCTCATTCACTTCCACAAAAACAGCGCCTGATTCTATCCCTGCATTCGAGGCAGGAGTGTTGTTTAGCACATGGAAAGAAAATCCGACGGGAGTTGTGAAAGTGTCTTCAAAAGGAGCCGAAATGTTTGGATTAATAACATAGGGAAAAATTAGCAGAATTATGATTGCCATCACAATGTTTGAAACAGGCCCTGCAGCGAGTATTGAAAACTGCACAACATCCGACTCCTTTGCGAGCTTCTTCTCATTTGGTTCAACAAAGGCAGCAGGAAATAACGGCATAATAACGCTAAAAACCGCAAAGCCGGAAGATTTTAATTCGACATTATGTGCCCGCGCAACAACGCCGTGGGTAAATTCATGAATTACTGCAATTATGAATATTCCAATAATCCAGTAAAAGAATGAAAGCTGGCCAACCCCCGGCACATAAGTTCCCGGCATCACAATAGAGAGTCCAGGATCAGTTGTTCTCGGCGCAATCAAGAACTTAATCATTATGCTAGTAATTAAATAAGTCGCATAAATCATTCCTACGAAGCCAATGCCAATAGAGGAATAGCCAAGAATCTTGATGAAATTTCTGTACCTGTTGGCAAGGCGGTCCATCAGGTCAATGCCCCACCTGGTTTTGTAGAGAATTAAATAGAGAACTGGGAATAGAATCTTCTGAAGTTCAACTCTTTTTCTGTTAATCAATATCACTGCCAGCAATATCACGCCGAATATCAGCAGTAATATTATATCCAAACTCAACGCCATTTATTTTTTCCTCACAGGTCTTAATGCCGGGCTCTTGCAGTTCCTGCATTTTACTTTCCCAGCAAGTATTTTCATATTAGGAGCTCTGAGTTTTATCTTGCATCTCCTGCATACAAAAACATTCCTGAACAATCTCGCTTCTGCTTCTGGAAACTTTGCCATTTTTCTGCCTCACTGCGTATCTTATTCTCACTCACTGATTGTTCTTATAATCATTTATCCTTGTTTAATCTTTATTTATTTGTTATTTATTTAATCTTTATTTATTTTTTGGTTCTTCGTGTTCGTTGATTGCTTATTATTTATTCTTCTTCACCGGCGCTCTTAAGCTGTTTCATAACTTTTGTCCCCAAAACATCCCAGTACATTATAATTGCTCCGTCAGTAACATCTCCTTTTATCTCTTCTGGAATTTCCAGGTCAAAGGTTTCATAAGTTTCTGAATCCATCACATTTGCAGTATTTCCTGAAACAGACAAAACCTGAGCAGTCCTCTTTTCAATAATCGGGGTTTCGACATTGTCATGGCCTGGCATAACAACTTCCCTTTTCTTGCTGTCAATTATGCCAACAGCCTCAATCCTTACCTTTGCGTGCCCGTGCTTTCCAGGCCTTGAAGTCTGCGTGCTGACAACCCTGCAGGCAGCGCCGTCGATGACTATGTATTTTCCTTTCTGCATTGTTGACGCAGAAACCATTTTTGTGCCAGCCATATGTTCACCATTCACCTTGTTTTTTGTTTGACGGTTTTCCTTGTTTTTTGTTCTTTACATTGAAAATTCTGATGGTTTATAAAGATTTCTGTGCTGTTGCTGTGTTGCGTAATTAGTCCTACTTTCTGATAATTATGTAGACTTTTTTTCCGATGTATTTTTTGGCTGACATGATCATTGCGCCGTTTCCTATTGGTTTTACTTTTTCTTCGTAGATTTCTAT